>JASLXW010000009.1 GCA_030740135.1 Nitrospinota bacterium | reverse complement strand
GGGAAATGGAGACGCCTCTCTCATCATAGCTCAATCCGGGCCGTTGCTCCGAAGGTCTCCCGAAATATCACGCCCATCGCGTAAAACAAGAGGAAAGGCGGCGCGTGGACGCGGAGGGGCGCGCGACCGCGCGCCCCCAAGGCCGAAAAACCGGCGGGAAGCTTTGACGCAATAAGACGGATCTCTGACATGAAGAGTCGTTTCCGGCCTGAAACAAAAGGGAATTCGCCCCTTTGTCTCGGGAATATGAATTGCAGGAAATCAGTAATGGAAGGCGATGCGCGCGGGGCCGCTTGACAGGCGGCGGGTCGGTGGATAGGTTGTCCTCAGTGGCGGGGCGAGACCATTTTTCCGAACCGGGATTCTTGATTGATGCTTGCGGGTTATTTTCCGATATTCGTGATGCTGGTTGTTGTGGCGGGGTTCGCGGCCGTGAGCCTGCTGGTCTCCTCCTTAATGGGGCGGCGGCGGCGAAGCGTCGTGAAAGACAGCCCCTACGAATGCGGCGTCGAGGCCGTCGGGGACGCCCGAATCCGGTTCTCCGTCAAGTTCTACATGGTGGCGATGCTCTTCATCCTGTTCGACATCGAGGCGGTGTTCATGTACCCCTGGGCGGTCGTTTTTCGCGAGCTGAAGGTGTTCGGATTCGTCGAGATGGCCGTTTTCATCGGGATTCTCGGCTTGAGCTTGGTGTACGTCTGGCGGCGCGGCGCCCTGGACTGGAAGTAGCTCATGGGACTGGAAGAGCAACTGAAGGACAACGTCGTCCTGGCCCGCCTCGATGACCTGGTCAACTGGGCGAGAAAGAACTCGCTTTGGCCCGCCCTGTTCGGGTTGGCCTGTTGCGCGATCGAGATGATGGCGACCTCGGCCTCCCGATTCGACCTGTCCCGATTCGGCGCGGAGGTCTTCCGCGGCTCCCCCCGGCAGTCGGACGTGATGATCGTCGCGGGCCGGGTGTCCAGAAAGATGGCCCCGGTCGTGAAGCGGCTGTACGATCAGATGCCCGAGCCCAAATGGGTGATCTCCATGGGCGCCTGCGCATCGACGGGCGGCGTTTTCAACAACTACGCGCTCGTCCAGGGCGTCGACCGAGTCATCCCCGTGGACGTCTACGTCCCGGGTTGCCCCCCAAGGCCTGAAACCCTCATCGATTCCATCATGAAGCTCCAGGCCAAGATCGAGAACGAATCCCTGAAAGCGAAGGCCTGATATCGGCACACCCGAAAGGCGCCCGCGCCGGTTATCGGGATAACCCCGTGCGGCAGCATGGATGCGGTCTCCGGGGGTAGTTCCGGACTTTGGCTTGTGATGAATTTCACATGAAAATCGCGAATTGAAAATGCCCGAATCCGAGAATCCCGAGAAACGGGCGGCGGACGCCGAAGCGGGCGAAGCCGGGCCGGAGACGGACCCGCCGGCCGCCGCGATGTCCAAGGCAACGGTGGACCTCCTGCGGCGCCGGTTTGGTGACGCCGTCCTGGACGTGACGCACTTCCGGGACGAGACCACCGTCGAGGTGGAATCCGGACGGGTCGCCGAGATCTGCCGGTTCCTGCGGGACCACGCCGAGCTTCGGTACAACTTTCTGGCCGACCTCTGCGGCCTGGACCGCCTGACCCTAGACGTGGACGGCCCCCGGTTCGCCGTGGTCTATCACCTTCAGTCCATCCCCTTCAACCGGCGGCTCCGCCTGAGGGCCCGCGTGGACGCGGACCCGCCCGCCCTGGACTCGGTGGCCTCCGTGTGGAGCGTAGCGAACTGGCACGAGCGGGAGGCCTTCGACCTGGTGGGCATCCGGTTCAACGGCCACCCGAACCTCGAGCGAATCCTGACGCCCGAGGGCTTCGAGGGACACCCGCACCGGAAGGATTTCGCCGTGGGGAATGAGCCGGTCCAGTTCACCGGGAACCAGGAATACGTCCGCCAACACCACCGGACCACCATCGAGCGCTACGTGGACGCCCACCGGCGGCCGGCCGGCGCCGGCCACGAGCCGGACGCGGCGGAGGAATCGGCGGATGGCTGAGATCCTCGATGACATCGGGGCGCCCTGGGGCGGGACGAAGATCGAGGACGGGTCCGGGCTCCACACCCAGACCATGACCCTCAACATGGGTCCCCAGCACCCGAGCACGCATGGGGTCCTGCGCCTGGTCCTCGAGCTCAACGGCGAGACCGTCGTCCGGGCCGCGGCCGACATCGGCTATCTCCACACCGGGATGGAGAAGACGATGGAGGAAAAGACCTACACCCAGGCCATCACCGTTACCGACCGGATGGATTACCTGGCCCCCCTGTCCAACAACCTGGCCTATGTCCTGCCGGTGGAAAAACTCCTGGGGCTGGAAATCCCCCCCCGGGCCCGGTGCGCCCGTGTGATCCTGGCCGAGCTCACCCGCATCAACAGCCACCTGGTCTGGCTGGCGACCCACGCCCTCGACCTGGGCGCGATGACGGTCTTTCTCTATTGTTTCCGGGAGCGGGAGCAGGTGCTTCGGCTCTTCGAGCGGGTCTCCGGCGTGCGGATGATGACGAGCTATTTCCGCGTCGGCGGGCTCGCCCGGCCGCTCTATCCCGAGTTCGAAGAAGAGGTCCGGGCGTTTATCGACGCCTTTCCGGACCGGGTGGACGAGTACGAGACCCTCCTGACGGAGAACCCCATCTTCAAGAAGCGGACCGTAGGCGTGGGCGTGTTCACCGCCGATGAGGCCATCGACCTGGGATTGAGCGGTCCCAACTTGAGGGCGTGCGGCGTGGCCCACGATCTCAGGAAGGCCCAGCCCTACTCCGGATACGAGCGGTTCGAGTTCGATGTCCCGACCCGGGAGGGCGGCGACGTGTACGACCGGTATCGGGTCCGCGTCGCCGAGATGCGCGAGAGCGCGAAGATCGTCCGGCAGGCCCTGGACGGTCTCCCCGACGGACCCGTCCTGGCGGACGCCCCGAAGGTGGTCCCCCCGCCGAAGGAGCTGCTGCGCTACGACATGGAGGCCCTGATCCACCACTTCCTGATCTTCACCCACGGTTTCGATGTGCCCAAGGGGGAGGCCTATGTCCCCATCGAGGGGCCGAAGGGAGAGGTGGGCTTCTACATCGTGAGCGACGGCGGACCGAAACCCTACAAAGCCAAGCTGCGCCCGCCTTCGTTCGTCAACGTGCAGGCGATGGAAAAAGCGATCGTCGGAAAGATGATTGCGGACGTGGTGGCCATCATCGCGAGCATGGACTTCATCCTCGGGGAGGTGGACCGGTGAGCGAGACCCCGAGGACGGCCTTGGCGTTCTCCGGCGAGGCCATGGCCGAATTCGAGCGCCTCTGCGCCCAGTATCCCCTCCGGCGCTCCGCCCTGATCCCCACCCTGCGGCTCGCCCAGGAGGAGTTCGGATATCTGTCGCCGCAGGCCATCCAATACGTGGCGGACCTCCTGGAGCTTTCGGCGATGGACGTCCTGAGCGTGACCAGCTTCTACGAGATGCTTCACACCGAGCCGGTGGGGAAACGGCATCTGTGGGTCTGCCAGAACCTGACCTGCCACCTGGCCGGGGCGGAGGACATCATCCGGGGCCTGGAAGGAAAGCTCGGCATCCGGGTCGGCCAGGTCACGCGGGACGGCCGGTTCTCCCTGGCCCGGGCGGAATGCCTGGGGGCCTGCGACCATGCGCCCATGATGTGGTGCGACGACAACCTCCACGTGGACCTGACTCCGGAGAAACTGGACACGCTGATCGACGGGTGGAACCGCGAGATGGACGGCGGCGGGACCGGCCCGGACCCGTCCGAAAAGGCGCTCCCGGCGGACGAGACGGAGGAGGAGGCGTCGGCATGAGCGTCGAGATCCTGCCCATCGTCACGAAGAACGTAGGCAAAGAGGGCAGCCACACCCTGGAAGGCGCCCTGGCCAACGGGGTCTATCAGGGCATCGAGAGGATCCTGGATGAGAAGGCGGATCCCGCCGAGGTGATCGAGACGGTCAAGGCCTCGGGTCTCCGGGGGCGCGGAGGGGCGGGCTTCCCGACCGGCGTCAAATGGGGTTTCGTCCCCAAAGACCACGCCGGGCCGAAGTACCTCTGCGTAAACGGGGACGAGAGCGAGCCGGGGACTTTCAAAGACCGATTGCTCATGGAAGAGGATCCCCACCGTGTCGTCGAGGGCGCCCTGATCGCCTGCTACGCCGTCGGCATCCAGACCGCGTACCTTTATGTCCGCGGGGAATTCGGCCGGGCCTACCGGCGTCTGCGGGCCGCGGTGGACGAGGCCTATGCGGCGGGGCGCCTGGGTCGGGACATCCTCGGCTCGGGATTCAACTGCGAGATTCACCTCCACCGGGGAGCGGGGGCATACATCTGCGGAGAAGAAACGGGTTTGCTGGAGTCCCTGGAGGGCAAGCGCGGGCAGCCCCGCCCGAAGCCGCCGTTCCCGGCCCTCGAAGGCCTGTACGCCAGCCCGACCGTCGTCAACAACGTGGAAACCCTCTGTTTCGTCCCCGACATCATCACCCGGGGGCCCGAGTGGTTCACCGGCATCGGGTTCGAGCGGAACGCGGGCACAAGGGTGTTCGCCGTCAGCGGCCACGTCAACAAGCCCGGCTGCTACGAGCTGCCCCTGAGCGTGACGTGCCGGGAGATCATTGATGATCACGCCGGCGGAATCCCGGGCGGTCGGAAGCTGAAGGCCGTCATCCCCGGCGGCGCTTCCGCGCCCATGCTCACGGCCGATGAGATCGACGTGCGGATGGGTTTCGACACCCTCGCCGCCATCGGGACCATGGGCGGATCGGGGGCGGTCATCGTTATGGACGAGACGGCCGACATCGTCCGGGCCACGTACATCCTGATGCGGTTTTTCCATCACGAGTCCTGCGGCCAGTGCACGCCCTGCCGCGAGGGGACCGGGTGGGCCTACCGGATCATGGGGCGCATTGTGGACGGGACGGGAAGGCCGGAGGACCTGGATCTGCTCCTGGAGATGGCGGGCAACATCAAGGGCGGCCGCTGCCTCTGCCCCCTCGGGGACGCCGCCTGCGGGCCGCTCGAGAGCGGCATCCGGAAGTTCCCGGAAGAGTTCGAGGCTTACGTCCGGCGCGCGCCGGCGCTCGCTTAAAGGGTTCTGTCGATCATGCCGACCGTCACCATCGACGGAAAAACGATCACTGTCGAGCCCGGCTCGACCATCATCCAGGCGGCCGACGCGCTGGGGATCTACATCCCCCGGTTCTGTTATCATCCGAAGCTGTCCGTCGTGGCGCAGTGCCGGCAGTGCATGGTGGAGATCCAGCAGCCGGCCCCGCCTCCGGGGGCCGCGCCGAGACCTTTCACGGCCTGCTCGACGCCCGTGGCCGACGGGATGGTCGTCTCGACGACCTCCGAAGTCGCCGTCCAGGCCCAGAAGGGCGTCGTCGAGTTTCTTCTCCTCAACCACCCGCTGGACTGCCCCATCTGCGATAAGGGGGGGGAATGTCCCCTCCAGGACATCACGATGGGCTTCGGCAAGACGCTCACCCGCAACGAGTTCGTCCGGCGCACACACCCCAAGCTCGAAATCAGCGCGTACATCGAGCCCGAGATGAACCGGTGTGTCCATTGCACGCGCTGCATCCGGTTCAGCGAGGAGATCGACGGGGCGAGCGAATTCGGATTCGTGGACCGGGGCGACCGGACGATGGTGGACACCTGCCACGATCTCGACATCTCCGTGAAGTCCACCGTTTCCGGGAACGTGATCGATCTTTGTCCGGTGGGCGCGTTGACCAACAAGCCCTACCGGTTCAAGGCGCGCGCCTGGGAGATGGAGGCGAAGGAGATCCCCTGCCTCCTCTGCCCGGTTCAGTGCTCGAGTGTGCTCTGGACCCGCGAGGACGACATCAAGCGTGTGACGGCGGGCCGCAACGAGGCCGTCAACGAGACCTGGATCTGCGACGCCGGCCGCTGGGGCATGGAGTTCGTCGGAAGCCCGAACCGGCTGCGGACCCCGGCGGCGGGCCGCGCGCAGGCCCGGACCGAGAAGACCTGGGAGGAGACCCTGACCCTGACCGTCGAGGCCCTCCGCCGCGTCCGGGACACGCACGGTCCCGAGGCCGTCGCGGGCATCGGGGGCGCGCGGTCCACCAATGAGGCGGCCTACCTGTTCCAGAAGATGCTCCGCGGGGTCCTGGGCACGAACCACGTCGACGCGCGCACCCAGCCCCTGGATCAGGCCGCCACCGACGCCTACATCCGGGCTCGCGGTTATCCGGGGTTGAGCCTGGGCTTCGAGGACCTGGAAAAATCGACGACGGCCTTCGTGCTGGGGGCCGACCTGTTTTATGAGCACCCCATTCTGGCGCTCCGGTTGCGGAAGGCCGTCCGGGCGGGCGGGAAACTGGTTCTGGCCCATCCCCGGCGGGTCTCGGTGAATGCGCCCGTGGCGGTCCGTCTTCAGTACGCGCCCGGAGCGGAGCGCGCCCTGATGCTCGGGCTTTGGGCGGCGTTGAAGGAGGGGGGCGCGGATCTGTCGCCGCCTCCCGGCGCGGAAGCCCCGCTGGATGCGTTGGCCGAGACGGCCGGCGTCGGCCCGGACGACCTCCGCCGCGCCGCCGAGATCATCGGAGCGGCCGGCGGCTGCACCCTGCTGATGGGGCCGGGCGTCGGCGACGCCTCGGCCGCGCCGCTGTTCGCCGGACTGGAGTCCGCGCTCCCCGGCGCCCGGGGCGGCCACCTTCACACCGGGCCGAACCTTCAGGGCGCGATGGATATGGGATGCCTCCCCTACGCCTTCCCCGGTTACCGCCCCGTGGGCAGAGACGACGCGCTCTTCGAGGCCGGCGTCCTCCGGTATCCCGACTGGACGGGGTTGGATGCGCAAGGAATCCTCGCGGCTGTCCGGGAAGGCCGGATCAAGGCCCTCTACCTCATGGGGGCGGATCCGGTTCGGGACTTCCCGGATCCGGAAGCCGTGCGCGCGGCCCTGGACGGACTGGAGTTCTTGGTGGTTCAGGACAGCCTGCCGAACTTCTCGGCGGCGTATGCGGACATCGTCCTCCCCGTCGGCGCCCCGACGGAAATCGAGGGAACGGTGACGGGCGTCGGCCGACACGTCCAGGGGCTCGACGTCGCCGTCCGGCCGAGCGCCGGCGTCCGGCCGGATTGGGAGATCATCGGGGAGCTCATGGGCCAGTTCGGCGCGCCCACCCGGTTCGACGGCCTGGGCGCCGTCCAGGAGGAGATCGAAAAGGTGATTTCGGCCTATGCCGGCATTGGGAACGGCGGGCCGGAGAAGGGCGGGTTCCGGTGGGCGGCCGAAGCGCTCCCCCCGGACCGGGCGGTGCCGGGCGCTTCCGGCGCGGCCGACGCGGGGGGAGCGATGCCGGGCGCTTCCGGGGCGGGGGGTCTGCGGCTGTTGACTTCTCCGCAGATTTTTTCAACGGGCGCGATGGCGGCCGAGTCGAAGGCCATTCGGGCCGCCGGCCCGCAGGCGTACGCCGAGATTCATCCCGAAGCCGCGGCCGCCCTCGGGATCTCCGAGGGGGAGGTCGTAAGTCTGGCCTCATCGAGGGGGGAAATCTCCGTCCCGGCTCACGTTGACCGGAAAACCCCGCCGGGGGCGGTCTACGTCCCGAGCGGCGCGGGAGATTGCCTTTCGAACGTTCTCTTGTCGGCCGGCGATCCGGTTCCGGCGGTCACTTTGGAGAGGCGTGCGGGATGATCTCCTTTGTCCTGGCGACGGTGGTGAAGATTGTGATCGTCTTCAACATCCTTCTTTTGGTTGTGGCCTACATGACCTATGTGGAGCGGAAGGTTCTCGGGCGCATCCAGGTCCGTCTGGGTCCGATGCGGGTGGGGTTTCATGGACTTCTTCAGCCCATCGCCGACGGGATCAAGCTCATGTTCAAGGAAGACGTGATCCCCCGGGAGGCCAACCGGTGGGTCTTCGTGGCGGCCCCGATAATGACCCTGATCCCGGCTATCGCCTCGTTCGCCATCATCCCGTTCGGCGACTCGGTGAGCGTCCTCGGCGTCTCGGTTGACCTGGTGATCGCCGACGTGAACGTCGGGATTCTGTACTTCTTCGCGCTGTCGTCCCTGGGGGTGCTCGGGTTTGTGATGGCGGGGTGGTCGTCCAACAGCAAATATTCCCTGCTGGGGGGGCTTCGGGGCTCGGCGCAGATGATCAGCTACGAGCTCACGCTGGGCCTTTCGGTCGTGGGAGTGATCATGTTGACCGGGTCCCTGAGCCTGGTGGACATCGTCGACGCCCAGGCCGAGGTTCCGTTCATCCTTCTTCAGCCGCTCGGGTTCGCGCTGTTCATGGTCGCGGGGGTCGCGGAGGTCAACCGGGCCCCGGTCGACCTGCCGGAGGCCGAGACCGAGTTGGTGGCCGGATACCACACCGAGTACAGCAGCATGAAGTTCGCCATGTTCTTCATGGGCGAGTATGCGGCCATGATCACAATCTCGGCCCTGGCCTCGACGCTCTTTCTGGGCGGCTGGCGGGGTCCGCTGCTGCCGCCCGTTGTCTGGTTTCTCGTCAAGATGTTTTTCTTCCTGTTCGTGTTCATCTGGCTTCGGGCGACGTTTCCCCGGCTCAGGTACGACCAGCTCATGGACTACGGCTGGAAGGTCCTCCTCCCGCTGGCTCTCGCCAATATCGTGATCACGGCCGGCGCCCTGGCGTTCTGGGGCTGATGAGGGAACTCCCGTGAGGAAAATCCGATGATTGCCGAATTGGGAAAAGGCCTCGCGCTGACGTTCCGGCATTTGTTCAAGAAGCCGATCACCGTCCAATACCCCGAAGAGCGGGTTCCGATGGTGCCGGGCTACCGGGGCCTTCACAAGCTGATGCGTTATGAAGACGGCCCCTATGCGGGGATGGAGCGCTGCATCGGGTGCAAACTCTGCCAGGCGGCCTGCCCGGTGGACTGCATTTATATCGAGTCGGAGGAAAACACGCCCGACCACCGCGTCTCTCCGGGGGAGCGGTACGCGTCGATCTACGAAATCAACGAGCTGCGCTGCATCTATTGCGGAATGTGCGAAGAGGCCTGTCCGGTGGACGCCATCGTCCTGGGCGAGGATTACGAATTTTGCAACTACGACCGGGAATCCATGCTCTACGCCAAGGAGAGGCTGCTCGTTCCGCCGCCCGAGGGGCGACCCGCCGAGCGGGAGCCCCGGGGCGCGACGGTGCCGATCGGGGGCAGGCGGGTCCCAAGCGGCGGGGGGCGGGGGTAGGCATGCCGGCGGTCCTGTTCTACATTTTTGCGGTCGCGGCCGTGGGGACGGCCCTGATGGTGATCTCTTCGAGGAACGCCGTCTACAGCGCCCTCTACCTCATCGGGACGTTGTTCAGCCTGGCCTGCATCTTTTTGCTCCTGCACGCGGAATTCATCGCGGCCATCCAGGTGTTGGTTTACGCGGGGGCCATTATGGTCCTGTTCCTGTTCGTCATCATGCTGTTGAACGTGGGGGCCGAGAAAAGGACGCCGATCAAGCTCAAGAGACAGAAGGTCGCGGGCCTGCTGTTTTCCCTGGGCCTCTTCGTCTTCCTGTTCGTCCGGATGCGCGGGATTCCGCAGCCGGCGCCCGTCGGCCCGTTTTCGCCGGAGCGGTTGGCCGAGGTCGGGAGCGTCAAAGCGATCGGCCGGCTCCTGTTCACCGATTACCTGCTGCCCTTCGAGATTACGTCGATCCTGCTGTTCGTGGCCATCATCGGGGCGGTGGTCCTGGCGAGGCGGAGCGATTGAGTCGAGGTCTTTGTGAGAACCGCGGCATCACCGGAGAGGAAGTGATTTGGTTCCGCTGTCGCACTATCTGATTCTCAGCGCCGTCCTGTTCACCCTGGGCGTCATCGGTGTGCTTTTGCGCCGAAACGTCATCGTGATCTTCATGTCCATCGAGCTGATGCTGAACGCCGCGAACCTGACGCTCGTCGCGTTTTCACGGTTCCTTCAAACATTGGACGGACAGATTCTGGTCTTTTTCGTGATGACGGTGGCCGCGGCCGAGGCGGCCGTGGGGCTCGTCATCATCATTTCGATCTATCGCCACAAGCAGTCCGTGGACGTGGACGAAGTCAACCTGCTCAGAATGTAAGGCCATGCTCGAAAACCTTTGGTGGATTCCCCTTTTTCCCGCCCTGGGGGCGGTGGTTAACGGCGTGTTCGGCCGGTATGCGGGAGCGCGCAACGCCGGTCTCATCGCTTGCGCCGCGGCCGGCCTGAGCTTCGCGGCGTCCGTCTGGGCGTTCTTCTCGCTCCTCGGCCTGGAGGTTTCGGCCAGGTCCGTTCACCAGACCCTCTACACCTGGATCGCCGCCGGGGATTTTGTCGTCCGGGCGTCCTTCCTTTTCGATCCCCTCTCGGCGGTGATGAGCCTCGTGGTGACGGGCGTCGGATTCATCATTCACGTGTATTCCATCGGCTACATGCACGAAGACCCGGGACGGTCCCGGTATTTCGCTTATCTGAACCTGTTTCTTTTCGCGATGTTGCTCCTGGTTCTGGCCGATAACTTCCTGGTCCTGTTTGTCGGCTGGGAGGGCGTGGGGCTTTGCTCCTACCTGCTCATCGGGTTCTGGTTCGAGAAGAAGTCCGCGACCGACGCTGGGAAGAAGGCCTTCATCGTCAACCGGATCGGTGATTTCGGGTTCGCCATCGCGGTGTTCCTGATTTTCTCGACGTTCGGGACGCTGGATTACGCGGAGGTGTTCGCCGACGCGCCGGGGAAGCTCTCCGCCGGAGGCGCGGCCGTGACGGCCATCACGCTCCTCCTCTTTCTGGGGGCCACGGGCAAGTCGGCGCAGATTCCCCTGTACACCTGGCTCCCGGACGCCATGGAGGGCCCGACTCCGGTCAGCGCGCTCATTCACGCCGCCACGATGGTGACCGCCGGCGTCTACCTGGTTGCCCGCACCCACGTCCTGTTTCTATTGGCGCCCGGCGTCCTCCTCACGGTTGCGGCCGTCGGGATGGCGACGGCGCTTCTGGCCGCCCTGATCGCCCTGGTGCAGACAGACATCAAGCGGGTGCTCGCTTACTCGACGATCAGCCAGCTCGGTTACATGTTCCTGGCCTGCGGACTGGGGGCGTTCGGCGCGGCGATCTTCCACCTCATGACGCACGCCTTCTTCAAGGCCCTTCTCTTCCTGGGGTCCGGCAGCGTCATCCACGCCTTGGGCGGAGAGCAGGACATCCGCAAGATGGGCGGCCTCAGACGCCATATGCCGACGACGTACTGGACGTTCGTGATCGGCGGGTTGGCCCTGGCGGGGATCTTCCCCCTGGCGGGTTTCTTCAGCAAGGACGCGATCCTCTGGAAGGCTTGGGCGGCCGGCCGGCCTGTGTTCTGGGGGCTGGGCGTCCTCGTTGCGGGCATGACGGCCTACTATATGTTCCGGTGCGTTTTCCTGACCTTCCACGGCACTTTCCGCTACGGGGGCGCGGCCGCGCCCCGGCCCCACGAGTCGCCCGCCGTCATAACCCTGCCGCTGGTGGTCCTCGGGGTCCTGGCCGTCATCGGCGGATGGGTGGGCGTCCCCATCTTTCAGGGGGCCGACATCCTCGGGGACTTCCTGGCGCCGGTCTTCGCGGGGGCCGCCGGATCGGCGGAGGCCCACGGAAGCGTGGGCCTGGAGCTGGGCCTGATGGTTGTCTCTCTGGCGGTGGCGGGCTTTGGAATCTTCCTGGCTTACCGGATGCACCTCGCCCGGCCGGAATCGGCGAAGAAGGCGGCGGACCGCTTCCCCGAGCTGCACCGACTCCTTCTCAACAAGTTCTACGTGGACGAGCTCTACGACAGCCTGTTCGTCATCCCGCTGAGAAACGCGGCGCTCACCCTATGGAGGGGCGTGGACGTCTTGCTGGTGGACGGGCTGGTCAACGGCGTGGGCGGGGCCTTCCGAAAGTTGTCCGGCGTGGTTCGGGCTTTTCAGACGGGGCATGCAAAGACGTACCTGTTGTCCATGGTGGTCGGGGTGGTCGCCATCGCGTTGTTTTACACCTGGCGCTGATTTTTCGGCGTTCCGACGGGAAACGGACGAGACGCAATGAATTCTCCGGGCTTTCCGATTTTGAGCTGGATCGTGTTCCTGCCCCTGGCCGGCGCGATCCTGGTGGGAGTCTGGAGCCGCCGGGAGCCGGCCGCGGTGAAGGGGATCGCCTTCGCGGTTTCCATCGCCACGTTCGTTCTCGCGCTGGTGATGTACGCCGCGTTCCGTCCCGAGGTGGGCGCGATGCAGTTCACGGAGACCGCTTCATGGATCCCGGCCTTCGGCGTTGGCTACCGGTTGGGCGTGGACGGGATCAGCCTGTGGATGGTCCTTTTGACCGCCTTCCTGACGCCGCTGGCGATCCTCGGCTCGTGGAAAGACATCCAGCGCCGCGTCAAGGGGTTTTACGTTTCCATGCTCTTGCTGGAGACGGCCATGCTGGGGGTCTTCGTCGCCCTGGACATGTTCCTGTTCTACGTGTTCTGGGAGGTGATGCTGATCCCCATGGCCCTGCTGATCGGCGTCTGGGGCGGCGAGCGGCGGATTTACGCGGCCGTCAAGTTCTTCCTGTACACGATGGCGGGAAGCGTCTTGATGCTGGTCGCGATGTTGGTGATGGTTTACCTGAATTACAAGAGCACGGGCGTCCTGACGTTCGGTTATCAGGAGCTGAACCGTCTCGGTCTCCCGGGCGACGTCCAGTGGTGGCTGTTCGGCGCGTTTTTCCTGGCCTTCGCGATCAAGGTCCCCATGTTCCCGTTTCACACCTGGCTGCCGGACGCCCACGTGGAGGCCCCCACCGCCGGGAGCGTCATCCTCGCGGGGGTCCTGCTGAAGATGGGGACGTACGGTTTCATCCGGTTCGCCATCCCCTTCTTTCCGCTGGCGGCCCGGGACTACACGCCGTTCATCGTTGTGCTGTCCGTCCTTGGAATTCTCTACGGGGCGCTGATGGCCTTCGTTCAGGAGGACGTGAAGAAACTGGTCGCTTACAGCTCGGTCAGCCATCTGGGGTTCGTGATGCTGGGGCTGTTCGCCATGAACGCCCAGGGCGTCGAAGGGGGCATCCTCCAGATGGTGAACCACGGGCTTTCCACGGGCGCACTGTTCTTCCTGGTGGGGATGATCTATGAGCGGCGGCACACGCGATTGATCGAAGAGTACGGCGGACTGGCCAAAGTGATTCCGGCTTACGCGGCCATCTTCCTGATTGTGACCTTCTCCTCCATCGGTTTGCCCGGATTGAACGGGTTCGTCGGCGAGTTCACAATCCTGTTCGGCGCCTTTCGGGTCCACCGCTGGGCGACGGCCTGGGCGACGCTGGGCGTCATCCTGGGCGCGGTGTACATGCTGTGGATGGTCCAGCGGATGATCTTCGGCGGCGTGACCCGCGAGGAGAACCGCTCCCTGCCCGATCTCTGCGCGCGGGAGTGGGCGGTCCTGGGATCGATCGTTCTCTTCATTTTCTGGATCGGCCTGGCGCCGAAACCCTTCTTCCATTCCATGGAGGCCTCGGTGAGCCGAATGCTGAAAGAGAGCGCGGCCAAAGCCGAGCGGACCGCGGCCCTGACGAAGATGCCTGTGTCTACGGCCCTGATCGGGAGGCGATGAGCGTGGCCCCCGAAATCCCCGATGTCAACCTGCAGGCGATCCTGCCCCTGATCTGGCTCTGCGTCGGGGGAATCACGGTTCTCATGGTGGACAGTTTCCGCAAAGACGCCCGGGGGTGGCTGACCGGCCTCGGGCTGGTCTTCCTCGCGGGGGCGGCTTTGTCGGCCGTCTGGATTTGGGACTCGCCCCAGCGGGTCTTCAACGGGATGTTCGCCGCCGACAGGCTCACCCAGGCATTCACGCTGATCTTCGTCCTGGGAACGGGTCTGACCCTGTTGTTCTCCCATGATTACGCCGCGCGGGAGGGGATCGCCAACGGGGAGTACTATGCCCTGTTCCTGTTTGCCGCCGCGGGCATGGTCATGATGGCGGGGGGGACGAACCTGATCACCATCTTCCTGGGGCTCGAGGTGATGTCCGTCGCCTCCTATGTCCTGGCCGGGATGTTCAAGACGCGGCCCGCCTCGAGCGAGGCGTCGATGAAGTATTTCCTCACGGGGGCCTTCGCCACCGGATTTCTGCTTTACGGGATTGCCCTCGTCTACGGCAGCGCGGGAAGCCTCGACCACGCTGTCCTGGCCCGAAAGCTGGCTGCCGGCGGGGCCCGGGAGGGGATGGACTGGCTTTTGGTCACGGGCGTCGGCCTGATGGTGGTGGGATTCGGTTTCAAGGTCGCGGCGGTCCCGTTCCACATGTGGGCGCCCGACGTCTATGAAGGGGCGCCGACCTCGGTGACGGGGTTCATGGCCGCCGCCGTCAAGGCCGCCGGCTTCGCGGCGTTCTTCCGGGTGTTCGCGGGACCCCTGGCGGCCCTTCACGTGGATTGGAGCGGGATCCTCTGGGTGGCGGCCGTTCTGACCATGACGGTGGGCAACGTGGCGGCCATCACCCAGCGCAACATCAAGCGGATGCTGGCGTACTCGAGCATCGCCCACGCCGGATACCTCCTCGTGGCGCTGATCGCCCTGAACCGGACCGGCGCGGGGGGACTGCTGTTCTATCTCTTCCAGTACACCCTGAGCACGATCGGAGCCTTCGGCGTCATCATGGCCCTGAGCGCGGCGAACGGCGCCGGCCGGGAGACGCTGGAGTTGTCCGAATACGACGGTCTGGGATCCCGGCGGCCCGTGCTGGGGCTCGTTCTGTCGCTCTTCATGTTCAGCCTGGCCGGATTGCCGCCGACGGCCGGGTTCATGGGAAAGGTCTACATCTTCAGCGCCGCCATCGAGGCGGGCTACACGTGGCTGGTGGTGATCGCGGTCCTGAACAGCGTAGCGGCGGTGACTTATTACCTGGGCGTGGTGGTGCGAATTTACATGCGGGAATCCCCGACCCAGGGTGCGGGGGAGACCCCCGCGCGCCTTCGGGTGGGCGTATTGACGGCCGCCGGGTTGTTGATCGCGGTGTGGGGAACGCTGCAACTGGGCGTTTTCCCGTCGGGCGCGCTTTCTCTGGCGAAGCTGGCGGCGGCGGGTGGATT
Source organism: Nitrospinota bacterium (assembly GCA_030740135.1). The sequence continues at coordinate 7,503 of JASLXW010000009.1, read as the reverse complement.
CTGAGATTGTGAAAAAAAGCGCAAGAATGCCCTTGGACCCGGGCGGGCGAGGGATTATACTTTCGGGAAGGATTGGTCGTCGTTGTCAGGGAAGATTTGTTCTATTCACCTCAGAGATTTCCTTGCGTCCTGCGCGTGAAAGTCAGATCGGGGGTCTGTCGGCGTGGAGATTCTGAACCGCTTCTTCAGCGACTATACTTCGATTCACCCGTTCATCCCGGTCTTCATCTTTATCCTGGTGGTGGCCGCTTTCGGCGGGGGAACGCTGCTCATGGCGGCGATGATCCGCCCGAACAGGCCGGATCCGGAGAAGCTGTCTCCTTATGAGTGCGGCGTCCCTCCGCTCGTCCGGGCGGGCGAGCATTTCTCCATCCGGTTTTACATCGTCGCCATCCTCTTCCTGTTGTTCGACGTCGAGGGCGTCTTTCTCTTCCCCTGGGCCGTGGTCTATGACCGAATCGGCCTGTTCGGGTTCGTCGAGATGATGCTCTTCCTGTTGATTCTGCTCGTGGGATATGTCTACGCCTGGAAGAAGGGAGCTCTGGAATGGGTATAGTCGAGCACCGTTTTCAGGAAAACATCCTCACGACCACGTTGGACTACCTGGTCAACTGGGCGCGGAAATCCGCCCTGTGGCCCATGACGTTCGGTTTGGCCTGTTGCGCCATCGAGATGATGGCGAGCGGGGCCTCCCGGTATGATTTCGATCGCTTCGGGATCATCTTCCGGGCGACGCCCCGGCAATCGGACGTGATGATCGTGGCCGGCACGGTTACTTACAAGATGGCTCCGGTGGTTCGGAAGGTCTACGACCAGATGCCCGAGCCCCGATGGGTCATCTCGATGGGAAGCTGCTCCACGGCGGGCGGGCCTTTCAATACGTACTCGACCCTTCAAGGCGTGGACCAAATCGTTCCCGTGGATATTTATGTTTCCGGATGCCCCCCCCGGCCCGAGGCGTTGATGTGGGGCGTCCTGAAGCTCCAGGAGAAGATCCAGCAGGAAAAGTTCCTGCGCGCGTGATCGCATAGGATAACGATGGCCGAAGAGAACCAAGCGGCGGAGACCGATCAGCCCGAAGGGGATGACGGATCGGACGAGGCCCCCCCCGCCGATTCCTCCGAAGAGACCGAAGCAAGCCCCGAGCCGTCCGAGGAGGCGGGTGCGTCCGGCGAAGGAGCGGGGGACGAAGCCCCTCCGGACCCCCCTCCGGAAGAGCCGCCGGAAGATCCGGTCGAGTCCCTGGCAGGCGTGAAGGCCGTCCGGGTGTTTCTCGGCGACGAAGTCGAAGAGGTGACGTCTTTCACCGGGGGCGTCGATGAGGCAGCCATGACCGTCCCGGCCGGCCGGATTCGTGCGCTGTGCGCGCACCTCAAAGCCGAGCACGGCTTCAATTATCTGTCCGACCTTTGCGGCGTCCACTACCCGGAGCGGGAAAAACCCTTCGAGGTGGTCTATCAATTGTTGGCCCTGGATCGCGCCGAGCGCCTTCGGTTGAAGGTGCGGCTGGCGGACGGCGAGGCGGCGCCCTCGGTCGTCGGAGTCTGGCGGACGGCCGACTGGCTCGAGCGCGAAGCCTTTGATATGTTCGGCATCGAGTTCGAAGGACACCCCGACCTGCGCCGCATCCTCCTGCCGGAGGACTGGGAAGGCTTTCCGCTGCGCAAAGACTATCCCGTCCGCGGGGACGGCTTCGGGTTGACGTGGGTCGAGCGGCAGATCCCGAGCGCCAGCCGCCCCGTGACGGAAAGGAAGTGAGACCCGTGGTCCAGGCCGCGCCCCAATCCGAGCCGATCGTTCCCCAGACCGAAGAGCTGGTCATCAACATGGGGCCCCAGCACCCCAGCACGCATGGTGTGTTGCGGGTGATCCTTCAGCTCGACGGAGAGATCGTCCGCCATACGGAATGCGATATCGGCTACCTGCACCGGGGTGTGGAAAAGATCGGAGAGAATCTCAATTACGCCCAGTTCGTCCCCTACACCGACCGGACGGATTACGTCGCCGCCCCCGCCAACAACCTGGGTTACGTGGAGGCCGCGGAAAAGCTGCTGGAGCTGGACGTCCCGATTCGGGCGCATTACATCCGGGTCATCACGGCCGAGCTGGCCCGGATTTCCAGCCACCTGCTGTGGCTCGGGACCCACGCCCTCGACATCGGGGCCATGACGGTGTTCCTGTACTGCTTCCGCGACCGGGAGAAAATCCTCGACCTGTTCGAGGTCGCCTACGGCGCCCGCCTCACCGTCCACAGCTTCCGGGTGGGCGGGGTGTACGAAGACCCGGCCCAACAATTCTTCCTGGATTGCGAGCGCTTCGTCCGCGAGTTCCCCCGGGCGATGTACGATTACGAGGACCTGTTGACGGAGAACCGGATCTGGAAGTCGCGCACCCGGGGCGTGGCGACGCTTTCCGCCGGGGACGCGATCGATCTCGGGGCCAGCGGTCCGATCCTGCGGGCCTCCGGCGTGGCTTTCGACGTCCGGAAGACCGAGCCCTACGCCGCCTACGATGATTTCGATTTCACGGTTCCGGTGGGAAAGAACGGCGACATCTACGACCGTTACCTCGTGCGGCTGGAGGAGATGCGCCAAAGCTGCTACATCATCGAGCAGGCGGTGGCCGACCTGCCCACGGGCAAGACCATGGCCAAGGTGCCCAGGACGATGAAGCCCAAGGAGGGGGACGTCTACCACCGGATCGAGGGGCCGAAAGGCGAGTTGGGCTACTATCTGGTCAGCGACGGCACGGACCGGCCCTTCCGGCTGAGAATCCGGCCGCCTTCATTCATCAATTTGCAGACCCTGCCTTTGCTGTTGCAGGATCAGCTCGTGGCCGACGCCGTCGCGGCCATCGGCAGCATCGACATCGTTCTGGGCGAAGTGGACCGCTGAGCGGCCGGCCCGCCCCGATCCCCCCCCGGCGTTTCGACCCGGTGAAGGAGTGTACGTTTCCACCATGGTCCTTGAAGTTCTGTTCGCGCTGATCAAGATTGGGGTCGTCTGGGGCGCGGTGTCCCTGCTGGTGGCCTACATGACGTATTTCGAGCGGAAGCTCATCGGCCATATGCAGGTCCGGCTGGGCCCCATGCGCGTCGGCCCGCACGGCCTCCTCCAGCCCATCGCCGACGGCCTGAAGCTGTTCCTCAAAGAGGACATCATCCCCCGGGAAGCCGACAGGGCCGTTTTTGTGCTGGCGCCCCTGTTCGCCCTCATCCCGGCGTTCGTGGTCTACTCGGTCATCCCCATATCGAGCGGGTTCGTCATCGCCCATCTCAACATCGGGTTGCTGTTCATCGTGGGGGTCTCGTCTCTGGGGATCTTCGGCATCGTGCTGGCGGGTTGGGCGTCGGGCAGCAAGTATTCCATGCTGGGCGGATTCCGGAGCGCCGCGCAGATGATCTCCTACGAAATCTTCCTGGGTTTCGCCCTCATCGGACCGCTGATGATCGCCGGATCGCTGAACATGCTGGACATCGTCGAGGCCCAGAAGGACATGTGGTTCATTGTGTACCAGCCGCTGGCCTTCGTGCTGTTCTTCATCGCCGGGCTGGCCGAGACGAACCGGATCCCCTTCGACCTGCCCGAAGCCGAGACGGAGCTGGTGGCGGGGTTTCATACAGAGTACAGCGGGATGAAGTTCGCCTTTTTCTTCCTGGCGGAGTACGCCAACATGATGGTCGTCTGCTCGATTGCGGCCGTCGTGTTCTTCGGCGGCTATCTGGGGCCGGGCGCGCCCGGCGCGCACTGGTTCATTCTTAAGGTGTTCATCGGAATGTTTTTCATGATGTGGCTGAGGGCGACGCTCCCGCGGTTCCGGTACGATCAGCTGATGGGGCTTGGCTGGAAGTTGATGTTCCCTCTCGCCCTGGCGAATATTTTCTTGACCGGGCTTCTGATGTACCTCGTGTAGCCGGTCCGGAGATTTCAGCGTCCGGGCGCCGGACAAGGCCCCCGGGAATTCTTACGGATGACGCAGGAAAGGCCCTGACAGATGGAGTGGCCGTTTTTCATCATTTTCGGACTCGGCATGCTGATCGCCTCCGTGCTGGTCATCACGCGCCGGAACGTCGTCCATGCCGCCCTCTACCTCCTGCTCACCCTTTTCTGCGCGGCGGCCCTGTACGTCATGCTCGAGGCCGAGTTCCTGGCGGCCATCCAGGTGTTGATCTACGCGGGTGCCATCATGATGCTCTACGTCTTCGTCATCATGCTGATCAATGTCCGCGAATCCATGGCCGAGCGCCAATGGCAGCGACAGAAGGCGGCGGCGGGGATCATCGGGGCGCTGCTGGCGGCGGAGTTCGTTGTGATTCTCCTCAAGGGGGTTTGGGTCCCGTCGGCGAAGACGGCCGAGGCGGCGAAGGCCGTCCTGAACGCCTACGGGGGGAACACCGAGGCGTTCGGCGCGACGCTCTACACCGAGTTCCTGTTCCCCTTCGAAGTGGCGTCGCTGTTGCTGCTGGCCGCGATGATCGGCGCCATCGTGATCGCAAAGCGGGAGATTTGAGCGTGATCGGAAGGCTGTCCGGCGGATGTGACGGGAGGACCGCCTAGTGGTCCCGGGTGAATACTACCTGGCCCTGGCGGGGCTGGTTTTCGTGATCGGCGGCATCGGCGTCCTGACGCGCCGGAACGTGATCATGATCCTTATGTCCATCGAGCTCATGCTGAACGCTGTGAACCTGACGTTCATCGCGTTCGCCAAGATGCACGGGAACATGATGGGCCAGATGTTCGTCATTTTCGTGATCACGGTCGCGGCCGTGGAGGCGGCCGTCGGGCTGGCCCTCATCATCTCCCTGAATCGCAGGAAGGCCACGCTCAACGTGGACGAGATCAACATCCTGAAATGGTGATGGTTTAGACATGGTGGAAACGCTCGTTCCTTGGATTGTCGCGCTCCCCGGCCTGGGGGCGCTCATCAACGGCCTCCTCGGCCGCTGGACGGGCCGGCGCGCCCACTGGGTGGCGTTGGCCGCGACCGGACTCTCGCTCGGGTTCGCCCTGATCGTTCTCAACCGGACGGTCCTCGGGGGGGAGACCATCCAGGTCCGCCTGTTTGAATGGGTCGTCGCCGCCGGATTCCGGGCGGAGATCGCCTTCCTCGTCGATCCCCTCAGCTCGGTCATGCTGTTCGTCGTGACGGGGGTGGGTTTCCTCATCCACGTCTACTCCGCCGGCTACATGCGCGACGACCCGGGCTATTCGCGCTTTTTCACGTATCTCAACCTCTTCATGTTCGCCATGCTCCTCCTCATTCTGGGGAACAACTACCTGCTGATGTTCGTCGGCTGGGAGGGCGTGGGGCTCTGCTCGTATCTGCTCATCGGGTTCTGGTATCACAAGAAATCGGCCTCCGACGCCGGGAAGAAGGCGTTCATCGTGAACCGCATCGGCGACGCGGGTTTCCTGCTCGGCGTGTTCCTGATCTTCCAGGTGTTCGGCACGCTCGACTACGCGGACGTCTTCGGCCAGGCCCGCGCCGCGGGCCCGGGATCGGCCGCCGCCTCGGCGGCCACGCTCATCACGCTCTGCCTGTTCGTCGGGGCCGTCGGCAAATCGGCCCAGCTCCCCTTGTACACATGGCTCCCCGACGCCATGGAGGGTCCGACGCCGGTAAGCGCGCTCATCCACGCGGCCACGATGGTGACGGCCGGGGTCTACATGGTGGCCCGATCGAGCGCCCTGTACCTGCTGGCCCCCGTCTCGATGGAGGTCGTGGCCGTCGTCGGTGGGCTGACGGCCATCTTCGCCGCCACCATCGCCCTGGTGCAGAACGATATCAAGCGGGTCCTGGCCTACTCCACGGTGAGCCAGTTGGGGTACATGTTTCTGGCCTTGGGGGTGGGGGCCTTCACGGCGGGCATCTTTCACCTGATGACCCACGCCTTCTTCAAGGGGTTGCTCTTTCTGGGCTCGGGCAGTGTCATCCACGCCCTGCACGGAGACCCGGACGAGGCGCGCCGCCAGGACATGCGGTGCATGGGCGGGCTCCGCAAGCATCTGCCCGTCACGTCCTTGACCTTCTACATCGGCGCGCTGGCCATCTCGGGGATTCCTCCCCTTGCCGGCTTCTTCAGCAAGGACGAGATCCTGGCCGAGGCCTTCACGTCGGGCAACTATTTCGTCTGGGTCCTGGGCATCCTGGCCGCGTTCATGACGGCTTTCTACATGTTCCGGCTGATCTACATGACGTTTTACGGAGAGTCGCGGGTGGTCCCCGAGGCGACCCATCACCTGCACGAGTCCCCCGCGCTGATGACGACGCCGCTGGTCATCCTGGCGGCCCTGGCGATCGTGGGCGGCTGGGTGGGCATCCCCGGATACAACGCGTTCCACGCCTACCTCGGCCCCGTCTTCGGGGCGGCGACGGGCGAGGCCCATGCGTCCGCGGCCCTTCTCTGGGTCTTGGCCGTGGTGTCGGTGGCGATCGGCGTCGGGGGCTGGATGCTCGCGCGCTTCATGTATACGAAGGACCCGGAGGTCCCGAGGCGGCTGAGCGAGAAGTTCCAGGGGACCTACCGGCTGCTCCTGAACAAGTACTGGGTGGACGAGATCTACGACGCCTGCATCGTCCGCCCCATCGTGTGGCTGATGAAGGCCCTCTTTACGGTGGACGCCAAGGGCGTGGACGGGACCGTGAACGGGACATCCTGGCTGACCGTCTGGCTGAGCAAGCTGTCCGGCATCTTTGACCTCCGGACGGTGGACGGCGCCGTAAACGGCGTCGGGGTCATTCTGACGAATTGGGCGCGGGGGTTGCGCCGGGTGCAGACCGGGGGCGTCCAGAACTACGCCCTGGCGATGTTCCTCGGCGTCTTCGTGATTGTGAGCCTGTACCTGATGTACGGATAAAGGAGTGATTCCGGCCTGACCCGGCAGGGCGGGGCAGGGTGCGGGGAGACTCATGGAAGGTCGGAGCGCTTCAAAGGACCGAATTCAATGACGAACGTTCTCGGAATTCCCATTCTGACGTACATGATCTTCATCCCCCTCGCGGGGGCCGTGGTCATGATGCTGTTCTTTCCCCGGGAAAAAACGGGGGCCATCAAGAACTTCTCCTTTGTGGTCTCGCTTCTGGTGTTGGCCCTCTCCCTGTGGCTGCTTCCCGGCTTCGAGGCCGAGAACGTGCGGATGCAGTACGTGGAGGAGCACGCCTGGATCCCCTCCCTCGGGGTGAAGTATTTCATCGGGGTGGACGGGATCAGCATCCTGCTCATCGTCCTGACGACGCTCCTGAGCGCGGTCTCGATCCTTTGCTCTTACAAAGCGGTCCAGGAGCGGCAGAAGGAGTATTACGTCAGCCTGCTGATCCTCGAGACCGGAATGCTGGGCGTCTTCGTCTCCCTGGACCTCTTTCTCTTTTACGTTTTCTGGGAGATCATGCTGGTCCCGATGTATTTCCTCATCGGGATCTGGGGCGGCCCCCGCAAGCTGTACGCGGCCATCAAGTTCTTCCTCTACACCCTGGTGGGCAGCGTGCTGCTCCTGCTTGGGTTCC
>JASLXW010000099.1 GCA_030740135.1 Nitrospinota bacterium | reverse complement strand
CCTATTTCCAGATAAGACCCAGGAAAGGATGCTATTCAAGATTTTTAATTTGAGTGTGGGGAACGGAATCCAAAAACCCACTCTGAATTCAACGACGGGAAGATGAAATTCTGGTGCCGACAATTTTGGAACCGGAGGAATTTTCATTGGGGGAAAGTGAATGTTGAGGGCCCTAGAGAATATGACTGTGATTCTTTTTAGTACATCGTCTTGGGGATATTTTTCGCATTTAGCATGATTAATTGAACAAGGCGGGCCATCAAATGGAGCGCGCCGTAATCATTTCTCATACGCCCGATACGGCGCGATATCCGACTCGATATCCATCCCCTCGCTCACCCGGTTGAGCCCTTCAAAATAGTCCACGACGGCCAGGACCTCGACCAGGGCGGAGTCGTCCATCCCCATCCGGCGCAGGGCGGCGGCGTGCTCATGGCCGTAGTAGTGGCTGCCGACGTTGGCGGCGACGGTGTAGCCGAGGATCTCCTTCTCCTTGAGGCTGATCTCGCCTTCGGTGAGGAGTATTTTCGACCGGTTCCAGGCGGCTTCCAGGTAAAGCGGCCGGTGGGCGATGGCCCGCCAAAAGAGCGGCACGCTATCCCGCCCGAGACGCTCCGCCTCGCGCTCGCGAATCTCGCCGAAGACCTTGGCGACCCTCCCCTTGGCGCTTTCCTCGTCCACAAGCCCCAGGATCATCCCCGGGGGTGTCACCCCCTCCGTCTCCGGCGCGTAGAGCCCCGCTCCGAGCGCGGCCTTGGAGAGTCCGCTCACCAAGTCCACGATGGATATCAGCTCCGTGACCGCCCGCTCTCCCTTTCCCATCCGCATCACGGCGGCGACGTGAGAGTCTGTTCAGTAGCGGCACCCGTTGGCGGCCGAGACGGCCGAGGCGATCATCTCCCGCGTCAGGTTGGACAGATGCCCTGGCTGGCGGACGGACTTCGCCTTCTTCCACGTGACCTCCAGGTACTCGGGCTGGTGCCCCATGCAGCGCCAGATGTTGGCGAGCTTCGGAATCCCCCACCGGGCCTTTTCGGCGGCCAGGATCTGATCGACGGTTTCGGGGGCGGCGCGGCGGATCTCCTCCTCTTCCAGCAGGCGGATCGTCGTCATCGGCGTCTCTCCGGAGCGGGCGGAGCGGATGGGGCGGATGGGGCGGGCTGCAGCCCCCCCTTCTCCGCGCGACGCCCGAAAACAAAAAAGCCCCCGCCCCAAAGAGAGGGGCGGGGGCGCGGGATTGCGGCTTAGAACTTCGGCTTGGGGTACATGTACTTGCCCTGGGCCATGTTCTTGGGGGATACGGGAAGCCGCTTCCCCTTCTGGATCTGGATCACCGGGACGATGCTCCCGATGTTCTGGCCGTTCTTGTTGAACTTGATCCGGCCGTAGAACGTCATCTCGTTCATCGCGGCCAGGGCGGCCCGGATCTTTTTCCTATCCAGGCTTCCCACCTTTTCGATGGCGAGCTGGTAGACCACGCCGCTGGCGGTGGAAGCGGCGGAAACGTAATCGGCCTCCTTGCCGGTCTTTTTCCTCCAGATCTTGCTGAAATCGTCCGGCGTCCCGATGATGCGCCCTTTGTAGTCCAGGGTGTCCGCCCACCAAGAGGCCGTTGTGATCCCGTCGGCCGTCCCGCCCAGGGCCTCGGTGAACTGGGAATAAACCGGTCCGGCGGTCATGAAGATGGCCTTGGGATTGACGCCGAGCTCCTTGGCCTGCTTTGTCACGAGGATCAGGTCGCCCAGGTAGCCGGCCACCATCAGAAGGTCGGGGTTCTTGCCCTTGACTATCGTCAGCCAAGTGGACATGTCCTTGGCGTCTTTCGGGAACTTGGCGTAGTAGATGTCCTTGAGGCCGTATTTCTTGGCGGCATTCTGGAAAACGCCAGTAATGACCTTGGGAAAAAAATCGTTGCGCGTCACAAACGCCATCGTCTTCGGACGGGGCTTCTGGGAGGTCACCAGCTCGAAAAAGCTGTCCGAGACGAAGTTGTTGGGCACCAGGAGGCCGAAGAGGTAGGAGTATCCCCGGGCGTAAAGCTTCGCCGAGCTGGCCGTCGGCGCCATGATCGGTATCTGGTAACGCTCCGTCAAAGCGGCGACCGACGCGGTGGCCCCGCTTCCGAATGGCCCGAACAGGAAGTCCACCTTGTCCTTTGTGATCAGCCGCTCGTAAAGCTTGCTGGCAACCGGCGTCTTGCTCTCGTAGTCGTAGTACTTGATGTCCACCTTCATCTTCTTGCCGCCGACGTTGATGCCGCCCTGGCCGTTCACCAGATTCTTCCAGATCTCATAACCGGTCTTCTGCTTGTTTCCTTCGGTGGCCAACGGACCGGTCAGCGGCAGGGCGGCACCGAACTTGATAACGCCCGCCGCCTGCGCCCGGTCTCCGACGAACGCCGCGCCGGCGACCAGAACAGCCGCGGCCAACACGACTCCAACCAAGCCTCGGAACAAACCGCAACGTTTCATTGGTCTCCCTCCCGTTCGGGGTTCATTTTGAGGAAAAATTGACAATACCCGGATTTCCCTCCATTAGTCAAACGACTTTTTGGGGATTCTTGACGGATTCGGTCTCCCTTAAATCAGCGGCGCGAAGCGCGCGGCCCGGATGACGGAAAACTTCGAGAAAAAATTCCCCGCCACCGAGAGCACGCCCATGATGATGAAGGCCGACGCGGCGAAATCCGGACCCGCTCCGTTCAGCGTCACGATCCCCAGGATCAGCGGAACGATCAGCCCCAACAGGCACGTGCCCAGGAGAAAGACGCCAGCCAGCGGTCCGCGCAGAAGAACCCGCAGGGATTCCCGCGAGGCCTCCCGGCCGTAGCGGGCCGCCAACAGGTGGGCCCCCATCGCCAAAAGGCAGAGCAAGACCAACAAGACCGCCGAGAGGAGCAACGCGCCGTTCACAGACGCGGGTCTCGCAAGGAGCACCAACGCCAACCCGCTGGCGTGGGCGAAGGCGAGAAACTGGAGCGGAATGAGGGTGGTGTTCCAGAACGGGATGGCCCGGGAGGCGGCCAGGACCATCCCCGGATAGATGATCACCACGAACGCCGCGATCCCCGCGACCACCGTGAACACCCCGCCCACCGCCGTGCCCGGACCCGTCGGCAAACCCGCGAACGGCCGGGCCCCGTTCACCCACGTGAACGTCGGAAGAATGTAGAGGCCGTCGAGGGTCATGAACACAAAGTCGCAGATGGCCCCCCACGTGATCCAGGAATGCCGGACGTTCCTGAACGCCTGAAGGAACCGCAGCGGCCTGCCCAGGTCGGCGATCAGGACCATTCCCCCGATGCCGATGAGGACCAGGCTCAGCAGGTGGGACAGGCTGAGACCCAGGACGCGCCCCATCTCGATTCCGAAGAGCACCTCGTTGAGAAAGAGGGCCCCTCCGATCCCCATCGCCGTGAACCAGAAGGCGTGGGGGCCTCTCCAGGTGGTCTGGGGCTTCGGCTCGATGAGGAGCCGGTCGGTGAATGGATTGGCGGATTCCATCGTGTTCTCTCCTGAACGCTTCTTCGCTAGCGGAGGTAAAAGACGCAGGCGTCGGTTTCCGCCTCGGGACGAAGCGGGGACCCGTTTTTCTCCCGGATGAGCCGCGACACGTTGCTCTCGGGGTCGTCCAGGTCGCCGAAGTGGCGGCATTCGGTCGGGCAGGTCTGAACGCAGGCCGGTGTGAGATTCCTCTGGTCGATCCGGTGAGAGCAGAAGGTGCACTTCATCACCGTTCCCTCCGTGAGGCCGGCGTAGGCGCGGTCTCCAAAAGGCGTGCTTCCCTGTACAAAATCATCCCGCCCGTTCTCGTAGAAATGCAGCGCCCCGTACGGACAGGCGTTCATGCAGGCCCGGCTCCCGCAACAGCGGTCGCTGTCGACCTCCACGATGCCGTCCCCGCGCTGCTGAAGCGCGCCGGTGGGGCACGCCTTGGCGCACGGGGCGTCCCGGCAGTGGTTGCAAAGGGTCGGGATGAACATGCGGTTCACCGTCGGGTACGTGCCCGTCTCCTTTTCGTAAACGGGCGAGTACCAAACGCCCGGCGGTGTGCCGTTTTCCACTTTGCAGGCCATGCTGCACGCATAACAACCCACGCACCGGGTCAAGTCGATGACCATTCCCCATCGCGGCATCGCTGGCTCCTCCTCCTGCCCTGTCTGTCCCACAGGCTCGGCGGGCTCCCCTCCCCCCCTCACGAGGGCGTCACCTTGACGCGGACGCAGGCGTCCAGGGCGGCCGAGACCGTATCGAATTGCTCGAAGTCATACTGGATGAGGCTGTTGTAGTGCAGCCCCTTGCGGCCCGTCGGGTTCTTGGAGATCTTCCGGCCCAGGATGCCCGGAACCGACAGGCATTCGGGATGGACCCCCTCGGTCCACCGCAGGGTCGCCTCGGCGCTCCGGCCGAAGGGCGTCTCCAGCCGCACCTCCTGGCCGTCTTTCAGTCCCTTGCGCCGCGCCGTCGCCGGGTTGATCCCCACGGTGAAGACCTTCGTGCTCCGCTCGGCCAGGTCCATGATCCACGGGTTCTCCGCCGTGAACGTAAAGGTGAGGAAAGGCACCTTGTGGTTCACCAGGAAGAGGTCGTGTTCGCCCTGGGGCTCATAGGCGTGGCAGGGACGCCACTCCATCAGCGGGATGTAGTCCGAGAGGTCCCAGGGGATGTTGTGCTCCCTGACGTAGCGGCCGACCTCCTCGCCCGCCTCGAGGAAATACTCCATGTAAACGGGAATCCGGCCGGTGTGGAACGGGCGGGGATAGCTCTGGGGGACGGTACGGGGTTTCAGACTGAGACAGCCGTTCTCCCGGAAGTAATCCAGGCCGTGCTCCGCACCGCACCAGGCCTTCAGCCAATGGTCGCAGATCTCCTCCCAGGCGTACTCGCCCTCCGGGTCGAGGCGATCCTCCCCTTCGAGCCGGGCCAGGTGGTTGAAGGCGGAGTACACGTCGCCGTGGAAACCCGCCCGGCGGGCGGCCTCGTAGAGCGTCTTGACCCAATACTCGCTGTCGCCGGGGGCCTTCACGACCGGTTGCTGGACGTTGAACGCCCACTCTCCGCCGGGTCCCGGCACGTGCCGGTACTGGACGTAGGGGTTGAGGGCAAAGCCGGTCTGGCGCTCCAGGTAAACCGAGTCGGGCATCACCAGGTCGGCGAAGTGCGCGGTCTCGTTGTGGTGGTCGGCGAAAGAAAGAATGAAGGGAATGCGCCGCAGCGCCTCGGCCATGATCTCCGGGTCGGCCGTTGTCGCCATGAAGTTCGTCCGGCATTGGATCAACATCTCCGGTTGATAGGGGACGCCGTACCGCTCCCCCTCGAGGATGCCGAGCCAGAGCATGGCCCGGGCGTAGACCGAGACGGGAAAGAGCTCCGCCAGCTCGAGCGTATTGACCTTATCGATCCGGAAGGGCGGACTGGGGCTGTTATGATGCGGGGTGAACGGGTTTTCCGAGGTGATGTAACCGTCGTAACCCGCCTTCGGGAACCAGCCCGGTCCAGCGGACGCGGCGTTCAACAGCCCGCCGGGCACGTCCACCGCCCCGACCGTGATGTTGAGCTGCGCCAGCGCCAGACCGTTCAGCATCCCGTGCTTGTGGGCCGAGACCCCCCGGTACCACGTGGCCACCGCCGGCCGGAGCGGCAGGGTGTGGCCGTCCAGCTCGATGGTCCCGCCCCCGTGGGCCGCCTCCCCGAACTCCCGGGCGAGGCGGCGGATGGTCTTGGCGGGGATCGTTGTGATCGAGGCCGCCTCCTCCGGCGGATAACCCTTGAGGTGCTCGCGGAAGAGCTCGAAGGCCGTCCTCGCCTTTTGGCCATCCACGGTGTAGCTCCCCTCGAGCGCAACGTCCGCCCCCCCCGTCCCGTCCGCCGCGTCGTAGGGAACCACACGGTCCGTCCCCCGGTCGAACAGCAGGGGCTTGTCCGTCCCCTTCTCCCGGACGTAGCGCCCGTCCTCCCCGACCAGGTAGGGCAGGTTCGTGTACAGCCTCAGGTACTCGGCGTCGTGCAGGTCCAGCTCGTTGATGAGGACGTTCATCATCGAGAGCGCCAGCGCCGCGTCGGTCCCCGGCCGGATGGGCACCCACTCGTCCGCCTGGGAGGCCGGGGTCGAGAGGACCGGGTCGATCACCACCAGGCGCATCCCCCGGTCCCGCGCCTTGGACAACTCCTGCGCCATGCCCATGGCCATGCACTGCGAGACGAATCCGAAGTGCGTCCCGAACTGGATCATGTAGTTGCAGTACTTGAGATCGGGGTGAAAGTCGTTGGAGCCGGTGACGATGTACGCCACCGGGTGGACGGCGTTGCCGCAGAAGAAGCCCGCCGAGACGGTGGTGAAGTTGGGGCTGCCGAAGCCCGTCAGGTAGGCCCACATGGGAAGAAAGGAATGGCCGTCGAACGTGGCCCCGATGAGACCCCGGGGATCGTTGGCGCGGACCTTCTTGAGCTTTTTCGCGATGAGGTCCATGGCCTCTTCATGGCCGATCTCTTTCCATCCGGGGTCTTCGTCGAAACCCTTCTTCGGATTGGTGCGGAGCAGAGGCCGGGTGATGCGCGCGGGGTTGTAAAGGTTCATGAGTCCCGCGTTGCCCTTGGCGCACATCTTCCCGTGGTTGGGCGGGGCCTCCGGGACGCCTTCAATCTTCACCGCCGTGCCGTTCACCCGGCGCACCTGAACGGAGCAGGCGTTGTAGCACATGTCGCAGGCCGTGGAAACCCAGAGATCTTCCGAGGGCGTCGTCGATTCGGAACCGGAACTTGTCATTCAAGTCTCCCCTACAGCCTTCGCCAGGAGGCGGCCGGCGTCGCTCGGGCCCGGCCGTTCAGGTGTCTTCGTTCTTAGGTGTTCGTCCCCTCCGGCCCACGACCGGAGATCAGACCCCGGCCGTCACCTTGACGCGCACGCAGGCGTCCAGGGCGGCCGAGACCGTATCGAACTTCTCGAAGGTGTACTGGATAAGACTGTTGTAGTGCAGTCCTTTCCGTCCCATCGGGTTCTTGGTGATCTTCCGGCCCAGGATGCCCGGAACCGAGAGGCATTCGGGGTGGACCCCTTCGGTCCACCGCAGGACCGCCTCGGCGTCCCGCCCGAAGGCGGTCTCCAACCGGACCTTCTGTCCATCCCGAAGCCCCTTCTTCTTTGCCGTCGCCGGGTTGATCCCCACGGTGAAGACCTTCGTGCTCCGATCCGCCAGGTCCATGAGCCAGGGATTTTCGGCGGAGAAGGTGAAGGTCAGAAACGGAACTTTGTGGTTGACGACGAACAGGTCGTACTCGCCCCGGGGCTCATAGGCGGGGCAGGGCCGCCACTCGGTCAGCGGGATGTAATCCGAGACATCCCAGCGGATGTTGTGCTCTTTGGTGTACCGCTCGACCGCCTCGCCCGCGTCCAGGAAGTACTCCAGATAGACCGGAATTCGGCCCGTGTGGAAGGGACGGGGGTAACTCTCGCGCACGGTCCGGGATTTCAGCTTGAGGTAGCCGTTCTCCTGGAAATAATCCAGGCCGTGGTCCTTCCCGCACCAGGCCTTCATCCACTTGTCGCAGATCTCCTCCCAGGTGTATTCGCCCTCCGGGTCGAAACGGTCATCCCCTTCGAGCTGGGCCAGGTGGTTGAACGCGGTGCAGACGTCGCCGTGGAACCCGGCCCGCCGGGCGGCCTCGTAGAGCGTCTTGACCCAATAATCCGCATCCCCCGGGGCTTCCACCACCGGGTGCTGGATGTTGAACGTCCAGTGGCCGTTTGGAACGGGCACGTGCCGGAAGTGGACGTAGGGGTTATGGGTGAATCCGGTCTG
Source organism: Nitrospinota bacterium (assembly GCA_030740135.1). The sequence goes on along the minus strand of JASLXW010000099.1, from coordinate 2,806 downwards.
CCGCTCCAAGTACGTGGCGTCGGGCATGACCAAGTCGGCGAAGTGGGAGGTCTCGTTGTGGTGATCGGCGAAGGAAAGAACGAAGGGGATGCGCCGAAGCGCCTCGCCCATGGTCTCCGGGTCCCCCGCCGTCGCCATCAGGTTTGTCCGGCACTGGATCAACATCTCCGGCTTGTAGGGGACGCCGAATTCCTCCCCGTGGAGGATGCCGAGCCAGAGCATGGCCCGGGCGTAGACGGAGACGGGGAAAAGCTCCACCAGCTCCATCGTATTGACTTGATCGATCTTGAAGGGGGGCTTGGGGCTCCGGTGATGCCGGGTGAACGGATTTTCGGACGTGATGTGGCCATCGTAGCCCGCTTTCGGGAACCAGGTCGGCCCCGCGGACGAGGAGTTCAGAAGCCCGCCGGGCACGTCCACGGCCCCGACCGTGACGTTGAGCTGCGCCAGCGCCAGGCCGTTCAGCATCGCGTGCTTGTGGGCCGAAACCCCCCGGTACCACGTGGCCACCGCCGGGCGAAACGGGAGGGTCTCGCCGTCCAGATCAATCGTCCCGCCCCCGCGGGCCGCCTCCCCGAACTCCCGGGCGAGGCGGCGGATGGTTTTGGCGGGGATCGTTGTGATTTCGTAGACCTTCTCGGGCGGGTAGCCCCTGAGATTCTCTCGGAAGAGCTCGAAGGCCGTCCTCGCCTTGCGGCCGCCCACGGTGTAGCTCCCCTCGAGCGAGACGTCCACTCCCCCCTCCCCGTCCGCCGCGTCGTAGGGGACCGCCCGGTCCGTCCCCCGGTCGAACAAGAGGGGCTTGCCCGTCCCTTCCTGCCGGACGTAACGCCCGTCCTCCCCCACCAGGTAGGGCAGGTTGGTGTAGCGCCTCATGTACTCGGCGTCGTGCAGGTCCAGCTCGTTGACGAGGACGTTCATCATCGAGAGCGCCAGCGCCGCGTCCGTCCCGGGCCGGATGGGCACCCACTCGTCCGCCTGGGAAGCCGGGGTCGAGAGAACCGGGTCGACCACCACGAGCCGCATCCCCCGGTCCCGGGCCTCGGAAAGCTCCCGCGCCAGTCCCATGGCGTTATACTGGGAGACAAACCCGAAATGCGTCCCGAACTGGATCATGTGCCGGCAATGTTTGATGTCGGGATGCACGTCGTTGGAGCCGGTGACGATGTACGCCACCGGGTGGACGGCGTTTCCGCAGAAAAAACCCGCCGAGACGGTGGTATAGTTGGGCGTGCCGAAACCGCTCAGAAAGGCCCAGAATGGAATCCGGGAGTGGCCGTCGAACGTGGCGCCCAGAAGTTGGCGCGGGTCCTTGGCGCGAACCTTCTTGAGCTTGTCCACAATGAGATCCATGGCCTCGTCGAAGGGGATCTCCTTCCAGCCGGGGTCTTCGTCGAAGCCCTTCTTCGGATTGGTGCGGAGCAACGGCCGGGTGATGCGCACCGGGCTGTACGAGTTCATGAGACCCGAGTTGCCCTTGGCGCACATCTTGCCGTAATTCGGGGGGGCGTCGGGGATGCCCTCGATCTTGACCACCGTCCCGTCGACCCGATGCACCTGAACGGAGCAGGCGTTGTAGCACATGTCACAAGAAGTGGGGATCCACACGTCCTCGGACGGCTTCACCGGATTGTGCATGGCGTCCATGACCAATGTCTCCTCCGATCAAACCGCGCGTCAGCCCCCAACGGGAGGCGACCCCAAAAGCGCGATTTCGACCGCGCACGAATTATCCTGAGCCAGCGGACAGCCGATCCCGCCCCTGCGGGCCGGGTTGAGGCCGTCGATGAGGATGCCCACCTCCGGGCGAAGATCCCCCGCCGGCGTGAGCAAGGCGCGCTCGAAATCCGCGCCGTAGCGCCCCACCAGAGAGGTGATCAGGCCTCCCAGTCTGCTCCCCTTCGGCAGGGCGAGGCATTCGTCGCGCCTGCCGACGATTCGGAAAAGGAGCCCTTGGTAGTAAACTTTTGCGGTGATGCCGTTCTGTCGGGCGTTCTGTTCCCGCATGGGCTCCCCCCCGAACTGAGTGGGTGCATCAAGACCGTGATGCGTGTCCACGAATTTAAATGTTTCAAAACATCGGTGACTATGATCTGGATCAGTTCCATAAAATGAATCTCCGAGGCTGATCCCGATCATGGTCCCCTCCGCCCGGTCGGCGCGATCCTGGGGCGCAATCCAGTCTCTATGGAAAGTTCAGCGGATTCAACAAGGAAAGGAATCCACATGGTCGATTTTCAGTTGTCTGAAGAACAGGCCGCCCTCCAGCGGATGACGCGCGAATTCGTCAACAAGGAGATCAAGCCCGTCGCGGGGGAGCGGGACCGCATCCGGGACCCCCACGAGCGCTTTCCCTGGGACATCGTCGAGATGGGGTCCAAGCTGGGGTTGCGGACCCTGGCGATCCCGGAGGAAATGGGCGGCGGGGGCGCGGACATCCTCACCCTGTCCCTCGTCGGCGAGGAGCTGGCGGTGGGGGACCTGGGCGTGGGGGTGATCTTCGATCAGACCTGGAAGTTCAGCTACATGTTCTCCGAGCTGATGAACGATGAGCAGCGGGCGCGCTGGCTTCCCAAGTTCATGGACGACCATCGGTGCGTGCTGGCCAAGGGCGCGACCGAGCCGAACCACGGCTCGGACAACTCCGGCGTCGTCAAGGGAGCGGGCATCGGCTTGCAGCTCAGCGCGAAGAAGGAGGGTGAATACTGGATCCTGAACGGGATGAAACACTTCATCTCGAACGGCGGCGTCGCGAAGATTTATTTCATCTCGGCCCGGACGGACAAGACCGTGGGGATCGACAAGG
>JASLXW010000098.1 GCA_030740135.1 Nitrospinota bacterium | reverse complement strand
CCGTTTTTACAAGGCCTTCAAAGCCCTTCAGGTCCATGACACCAGCCTAATCCGGTGTCAAATCTTTTGCAATCGCCTTGAAAAATGGCCACAACATCGAAGCATTTCATGCGGCAGAGGAGAGACAGATTAACCGGGACGCGGTCGTATCGGCTTTGGCCCGCCAGGACAATTGGCGATTTTCGGGGATAGTGATTGAAAAGTGCAAGGTCAACCGCGAGCACTATGAGTCCCACAAGTTCTACTCAAGGTTCGCGTCTATCCCCCTAAAAACCGCCATCACCCGCGCCCTGAGGCCAACCACAAATTCCGTACTCCTGTTCACGGATTCACTTCCCATCCACAAACACCGGGAGTCTGTAGAAAAGGCGATTAAGACAACATGCCGCGCCATCTTGCCCAAGAATGTTCGGTTCGAATCATTCCATCATCATCGAGCAAGCAACGCATGGATCCAGATTGCAGATTACTGCTCCTGGGCCATTTACCGAAAATGGGAGCATAACGACGGTCGGACGTACAACCAATTGCGCTCTCATTTGGTGACCGAAGAAATCGATCTGCTCAGCAAAGACACCAAACGATATTATTAGTGGCTTGGCAACAGCTCCATGGTCGGCGCCGGCAGGTTCTCAAACTTCAAGAAGCTACAAATGGTCCAAACGATTGCATTTGAAGACGGGGCGCTCGTCCTCATCGACCAGCGCAAGCTGCCTTTGGAGGAAACCTACGTCCGCTGCACGAGCCACTTGGAAACGGCCGACGCCATCCGAAGCATGGTCGTCCGCGGCGCCCCGGCCATCGGCGTGACCGCCGCGTTCGGAATGGCCCTGGCCGCCCGGGAAACGAAAGGGCCGGACGGCCCCGGGTTTCTCCAACACCTGGAATCCGCCGGGAAGACGCTGGGGGAAACCCGCCCCACGGCGGTCAACCTGTTCTGGGCCATCGGGCGCTGTCTTGATTACGCCCGCGCGGAATCGGCCGAAGGCCGGACGCCCGTCCGGGTCGCCGAGGGTCTGCTTCAACTGGCCCGCGAGATGCACGACGAAGACATCGCCATGAACCGCCGGACCGGCGATCACGGCGCGGCGCTCATCGAGGCGAACGCCCGGGTCCTGACCCACTGCAACGCGGGCGCGTTGGCCACGGCCGGATACGGAACGGCGGCGGGCGTCATCCGATCGGCCCACGCCCGGAACAAGATTGCGGAAGTCCTCGTGGACGAGACCCGGCCATTCTTGCAGGGGGCGAGGCTGACGGCCTGGGAGCTTCACCGGGAAGGCATCCCCGTGACGCTGATCTCGGACAACATGGCCGGCCATTGCATGAACCGGGGCAAGGTGGACTGCGTCGTGGTGGGCGCCGACCGCATCGCCCGTAACGGCGACGTGGCCAACAAGATCGGCACTTACTCCCTGGCCGTTCTGGCCCGGGAGAACGGCGTCCCCTTCTATGTGGCCGCGCCGACCTCGACCATCGATTTCTCGCTGGATTCCGGCGAGGGCATCCCCATCGAGGAACGCAGCCCCGATGAGGTCACGCACTTCGCGGGCCGGCGCGTCGCGCCCGAAGGCATCGGCGTCTTCAACCCGGCTTTCGATGTCACCCCCGCCCGGCTGGTGGACGCGATCATCACGGAACAAGGCGTCGTCCGCCCCGCCAAAGGCGAAACACCGGAAATCTGGATGTCATAGAGTCAAGGGCTGAAACCTTGGGGGACATTTTGAAAACGGTCCCCCAACCCCTGGGAGGGGTCCAGGGGGACGGTTTTTCAAAAAAGTCCCCCTGGTTTATGTCACTAAGGAATCCGGTTCAGGCATCGGCCAATCCCCGGGTCCGTGACCAGCTCGCCTTCCTCCACAACCACCTCGCCGCCCTTCACCACCGTCACCGGCCAGCCCTTCAGCATCCGTCCCTCCATGGGCGTGAATTCCGCGCGCGAGCCGTCCTCGGCCCCACGGACCACCTTCTCCAAATCCGGGTCGATGATCGCCAGGTCGGCGTCCGCGCCGATCTCGAAGGAACCCTTGCGGGGATAGAGGCCGAAGATCTCCGCCGGGCGGCGGCTCATCCGGTCGGCCAAGAGGGGGAGCGGCAGGCCGTGCTCGTGGATTCCCATATGAAGGATCTGGGCCGTGTGCCAGGGCAGGCACGGCATCCCCCCCCGGTTCTCCCAGAACGTCCCGGTGAAGTTGCTCTCCTCGGCGTTCGCCGTCACGTTGTCCGTCCCGAGGGTCTCGATGGCGCCGTCGGCGACGCCCGTCCAGAGGGCGGCCCGGTCGGCCGGGCTCCGGACGGGCGGTTGGCGTCGGAGCATCATCCCCGCCGGATCGGTGGTCTCGAAGAACAGGTACGTCGAAGTCGATTCGCAAAAGAGAGGCGCGCCGGCGGCCTTGGCCTCCCGGACGGCTTCCAGGCCCGGGGCGGAGGAGAGGTGGACGATGTAAACGCGGGCCCCGGTCTTTTGGGCGGCGGCGGCAAGGAACCGGACGGCCTTCCCCTCCGCGCCGTCGGGGGAGGCGCTCATCCAATCGGCGAGGGCCGTGGGGTTTTCCGCCGCCTTCAGCCGCTTCATCCCCTCCACGCACATCTCGTGATCTTCCGCGTGGACACAGGCCAATCCGGGCCGGGGCAATCCGGCGATCACCTCGAAGCCCCTTATGAGATTGTCGGGGTCCATGACGGGGATTTGCGGGATGCTGTGCAGGTAGAACTTGAACGCCGGGTTCCCGTACCGGTCGGCCAGCATGGGGATGTCCGAGATCTGCGCGGGTTCCAGGATCACCAGGTGGAAAAGGATGTCGATGAAGGACCGGCTCTCCGCCCGCTTCGCGAAATCCTCGACCTTGCCGACGTATGAGCCCTTCTCCCGAAGAAAGCAGCCGACCGTCGTGATTCCGCCTTTGAGGGCCGCCCGCGTCTCGGTCAGGCATTCCTCGTCGTATCGGTCGCCGCGGACGCCCAGGTGGATGTGCGGGTCGATGATGCCCGGAAAAAGCGCCCTGCCCGCCACGTCGAGCGTCCGCCGGGCCTCGGGCGTTTCCCCGTCCAGGTGCACCCCCGCAATCTTCCCGTCCTTCACGCCGATGGCGCCGTCCCGCACGTCTTCGCGGGGAAAGACGAGTTTCGCGTTCCGCAGAAGCAGATCAATCAAGAGCGGACCCTCCCGGGAAAGAATTTTCCGGAGCGGCGGTTAATGAACAGGAGCAATCAAACCTTGAAACCCGAATCACCCTACACCGGATGACGCCTTGGGCGCCGAAGACGGCTCGCCGGAAACACCCGCCCAGGCCGATTGGACCTCCTCCGCTCCGGCGACCACGCCGAAGTACTCGTCGATGATCCGCTTCGTCCCTTCGTGGAGGGCCGGGTCGTACGTTGCGCAGCAGTCCTCGACCAGAACGACGTAGTAGCCCAGAAAGAACCCGTGGCGCGCGGCGGACTCGACGCATCACTCGGTGGTCACGCCGGTTATGAGGAGGGTGTGGATGCCGTTCGACTTGAGGACCCCGTCGAGGTTCGTCCCCTCGATGGCGTCGGCGCGGTGCTTCGTGACGACGACCTCGCCCTCCTTCGGCCTCAGGATGTAGAAATCCTGTCCCCAGGTTCCCGAGAGGCAGGAGGCGCTGCCGTATCCCCTCCGCTGAATCCTCTCTCTCTGGTTCGCCGCCAGGAAGACCTCATCGTAAGCGCCCCGGACCCAGAGGATCGGCGTCCGGCGGTCCCGGGCGGCATCGATGAACCGGCAGGGCCGGGGGACCATGGCCTGAACGTCCCGGAGGGGGACTTTTCGGCCCTTCTTTCCCATCCAGCCTTCGTCGTGACAGAAGTCGTTTTGGACGTCCACCACGATGACCGCCGAGTGGGCGGGATGCACTTTCTCTTCAAAGGACGTGAAAAGGGGGGCCCGCAATTTCTCACAACCCCTTTATTTTGCCGCCGGACGCCGATCCGCGGGTGCGGATTCCTCGCTGCGTCCGCCTATGACGCGCTCGCCGCCGCGGCCCGCTCGTCCGCCACCGTCTCCCAGGACGCCTGGACCTCCTTCGCCGTGGAGACCACGCCGAAGTACTCGTCGATGATCCGCTTCGTCCCTTCTTGAAGGGCCGGGTCGAACGTGCCGCAGCAATCATCGACCAGGACCACGTAGTAACCCAGGAAGAAGCCGTGGCGCGAGGCGGACTCGACGCAGCACTCGGTCGTGCACCCGGTCATGAGCAGGGTGTGGATGCCGTTGGACTTGAGGACCACGTCGAGGTTCGTTCCCTCGAAGGCGTCGTAGCGGTGCTTTGTGACGATGACCTCGCCCTCCTTCGGCTTCAGGATGTAGAATTCCTGTCCCCAGGTGTCCGAGAGGCACGGGGCGCGGCCGTGCACCCGCCGCTGCGTCCTTTCCTTCTGGTTGTTCCCGATGAATACGTCATCGTAAGCGCAGCGGATCCAGACGACCCGGACGTCATGCACCCGGGCCGCGTCGATGAACTTCTCCAGGCGGGGACCCATCTCCTGAATGTCCTCCAGCGGCAGGTTCCGGCCGCCTTTCCCCATCCAGCCGTCCGTGGCGCAGAAGTCGTTCTGGACGTCCACGACGATGATCGCCGAATGGTCGGGAAACACCTTCTCGTCGAAGGACGTGAAAAGGGGTGCTTGCATGGCGGATCTCCTTCCGTATGGGAATGAAGCGGATCATACCACACCATTCCATTTGGGGCGGAATGGCCTTTCTCCCCCGACGATCGTCGTCGCCGATCCTCCCCGAGACGCCCCGGACGATTTCCACGGAAGGATGTCCGCCGAACCGCGGCCCATGCGATTTTCCCTTGGCCCCGTACGTCGGTACGGGATTTATATACACGTCCAGGGGGATGCGATGACGACGGAAACCGAACGGAAGCCGCTGGAAAAGCTCAACCTGAAAATCGGCGGGATGCAGTGCTCCTTCTGCGTCGATAGCGTCCACAAGGCCCTCGCCCGCGTGAAAGGCGGGGGCGGGGTCGCCGTGAGCCTCTCCCATGAAGAGGCCCTGGTCCGGTACGACCCGGAGGAGGCGGCGCCCGCCGAGATCGAAAACACCCTGACGAGCATGGGGTACACCGTCCGGGACCCCCGAAAGGTCTTTTCCTTCGAAGAAGAAGAGGCCGAGGTCCGCCGGCACAGAAACCTGCTCGCGGGGACGGCGGTGTTCTTGGCGGCCTCCCTGGGGCTGATGACGCCGATGTGGCTGGGCGTCCGGCAGCCGTGGTTCAAGTGGGCGATGCTCGCCCTCGCCCTGGGAATGGTCTTCGGCGTGGGCCGTCCCATCCTGAAGATGGCCTGGGCCGCGCTGCGCCGGGGCATCCTGAACCAGCACGTCCTCATGGAGTTCGGTGCCTTCGCCGGCTTGGCGGGGGGAGCGGTCGGGTTCTTCAAGTCACCGTGGCCCACGGGAGACTTCCTGGGGGCCGCGGTCTTCATCACCGCCTATCACGTCTTCTCGATGTACGTCTCCACGGCGGTCCGGACGAAGAGCTCCCGCGCCATTCGGAAGCTGATGGACCTCCGGCCCGCGACGGCCCGCGTCCTGCGCGACGGCAGGGAGGAGGAAACGCCCGTCGAGGAGGTCCGCCCGGGCGACCTCGTGCGCATCCGTCCCGGCGAGGGCGTCCCCGTGGACGGCGTGATCGTGGAAGGTCATTCGGGGGTGGACAACAGCCTCGTGACGGGGGAGTCCATCCCGGTGGAGCGGACCGTCGGCGATGAGGTCATCGGCGGGTCGGTGAACCAGACCGGAACGCTCCTGGTGCGGGTCGCCAAGGTGGGCGAGGAGAACTTCCTCCAGCGGGTGGCGCGCTCCATCCAGGAGGCCCGCGCCCTCAAGCCCGGCGTCCTGCAACTGGTCGAGCGCGTCCTGAAATGGTTCGTCCCGGGGGTCCTCATCGCGGCGGGGACGGCGTTCACGCTTTGGACCTTCGGGTCCTGGCTGGTGATCGGACAGCCCGACTTCGGCCGGGGCGTCTTCGCCGCGCTGGCGACGCTGGTGATGGGCTATCCCTGCGCCCTGGGGATGGCCACGCCCCTCGCGATGATCCGGGGCGGGGGGATCGCGGCCGACAAGGGCGTCCTGATGCGCTCCGGCGAGGCCTTTCAGGTTTTCAAGGACGTGCGGAAGGTCGTGCTGGATAAGACCGGCACCCTCACCCGAGGCAGGCCCCGGGTGGTGGAGGTCGCAGCCGCGGAGGGTTTCACGGAAGAACGCCTCCTGCCTCTGGCGGCGGAGAGTCGCTCGGAGCACCCCCTGGCCCGGGCCGTCGTCGAACGGGCGGAGGAAACCGGTCTTCCGGAGGCCCGGGACTTCGAGGCCCTGCCCGGCCGGGGGATCAAAGCGACGGTGGAGGACAGACAAGTCCGGGTGGGCAGCCTCCGCTTTCTGGCGGAGGAAGGCGTGGACCTGGCCTCGCTCCGGGCCCGCGTGGAAGAGATGGAGGGCCGGGGCCAAACCGTCGTAGGGGTCGCCGAGGACGGGCGGGCGACGGGGGTCCTCGCCATCGCCGACACCTTGAAAGATGACGCGATAGAGACGGTCGCCCGGATGAAGGCGGCCGGCCTGGCGCCGGTCATGATCACCGGCGACAACCGGCGGACGGCGAATGCGGTGGCCGCTCAGGTCGGCATATCGGAGGTCCTGGCCGAAGTGCTCCCCGATCAGAAAGCCGAGAAGGTGCGGGAGCTTCAGGGTCAAAGCCATCGCGTGGCCATGGTCGGCGACGGCATCAATGACGCGCCCGCCCTCATGCAGGCGGACGTGGGGATCGCCGTCGGCGCGGGGACGGACATCGCCATCGAGTCCGCCGATGTCGTCCTCATGGGCGACCGGCTGGGCGGTGTGATGGACGCATACGCCATCGGCAAAGGCAGCTTCCGCAAGACCTTCCAGAACGTCGTCCTGGCCTTCGCCTTCAACGGCGTCGGCCGGGTCTTTCGCCTCCGGTGACGCCCGCCTGCTCGCCGTCACCGTGAAAGGCATGCACTGAGGCGGGTGCCTCGCGGCCATCGGGCGGGCGCTCGAACCTATCCCCGGAGTCCACAAGGTGGAGGGCGATGTGAAGACGAAGCGGGTCGAAGTCCTCATCCAAGGGGAGGAGGACGTGGAGGAGGTCTTCCGCGCTTTGGAGCGGAGCGGGTTTCCGGCGGAGGTCTAAAGGATGTGGGAGGCCGTTCAGTTCGTAGCTGTCCCCCTGGGGTTCGGCCTGATTGGCTTTGTCGAGCCTTGCTCGATGGGGGCGAGCTTCGTTTTTCTCGCTTATCTTCGGGACCGGCCCGCCGCGGAGCGGGTCCGCCACGCCCTCACCTTCGTCCTGAGCCGTTCGCTCTTCCTCGGACTTTTGGGGGGCGGCGTCGCCTGGGCGGGGGAATCCATCGCGAAGGGCTCTTACCTCTACAGCGTGGGGCTCGGGGGGCTCTACATCCTTCTCGGACTGGCCGCGCTGGGGGTTCACTTCGGCCTGTGGCGGCTCCCCGCGGGGGACCTGCGGGGCTGGATCGGAAAAAAATCCGGCCTCGCGCTGCCGATGGGGATCGTCTTCGGCCTGAGCGCGCCGATTTGCGCGGCCCCCTTGTTTCTGGCGCTGCTGGGGCAGGCGGGCGCGGCGGGCATGGGGAAGGGGTTTCTCTCCCTCGGCCTTTTCGGGCTCGCCCTGTCGGCGCCGTTCCTGGTCCTCGCGGCCTCGAAGCGGGCCTCGGATCTGCTCTCGCGGGCGGGAAGGCATGCGCCGTGCATGACGCTCGTGGCCGGGGTCGTCCTCATCCTGTTGGGCCTTTGGAGCGTCGTCATCGGCTGGAAGGGCCTGCCGGTGTGAGGGGGGGGAGGGGGGAAAGGGAAGCCGGGGCCGGGCTTGATTTGGATGACGGAAGGGATGAGGGCCTCTTATCGAGGCCGCGCCCCCAAGCTCAATACCACTTCTCGTAATGAATGCTTCCTCGCTCCGCCGACGATTTCGCCGCCGGGTCCATCATGAAGCCATATCTCGCTTCGAGGATCTCGATCAGGCCCGGCCGCCCGCTCGCCGGGTCTTTCGGATACACCTTCCGGCGGGTCTGCCGGTCGATGCCGGGGACGCCGATGAGGGCGTTGCTGCCGCAGAGAAAGAAGCTCATCTTCCCGGGGTCCGGCGCCTCGCCAATCTCCTTTTCCAATCCGCCCTCCAGAACAAACTCCCGGATCGCGCCCGGGCCGTGCGGTGAGACGGCTTCCTCCGTCGGCAGCGGGATGTACGTATAGTTCCGGTGCAGGGCCTGAAGTCTCTCGTGGACGTCCAGGTAGGCCAGGTCCCTTCGCCGGCGGACGCTGACGACAGAGGTGATCCGGCCGTCATACCCCATTTGCGAGCAGCTTCCAGATCATCGCGTTGTGCGGGGCGTCGCCCGTGCCGTTGGAGGCGAAGACGAGGTGTCCGCCCCGGCCCAGGTCCTCCAGGTCCAGGGTGTACGCCCCCTTGACCTTCCCGTCGCAGAATATCCTGGCGCCGGGCCGAACGCCCGGATGGTAAGGCCTCGGTGTGAATTCGGGCGGCTTCGTCCCCTCCGGGCTGTGCGTGACGAGGTTCATCAGAAACTCGTGAAAGTCCGGCTCATCCGGCGCCAACAGACGGTCGCCCGAATCGGTCCAGATCGGATGGGAAAAGGATTCCGGCCGCCGGACGAGCTTCTCCCGCTTTTCCTTTTGCCTCTCCGACTCTTCCTGACTGCCTTCGACCCTCTCCTCCCAGAAGCCGAATCCCAGCGTGGCGTACTGGCCCGGCTTGAAGGACAGGGAGCCGTCGTCCGGCCGCACCCGGACGACCATCAGCCCTTCATGAATCCGCCGAACCGAGACGAGGACCGCGTTGTATTTCTCCCCGGCCGGCGCGGAGGTGTCATGAATCATGAGCTGGTATCCAAAAGGGAAACAGAAGAAACCTGTCCAAAGAGAAGAAGGTTTTCGGTCCGGTCCCCGTCCCGGCCTGTCACACTCCTCCCCTTGGATTAGTCCGCCGACTCGCGGACGGGCGTGATGCGGATGTCGAGCCGCCCGTGGGCCGCGCGCAGCGCGGCCTCGACCTCGGCGGGGGCGTCCGCCCGGGCGAAGAGGAAGCCCAGGTACTTCGTCCCTTCCGGCAGGGGGCGGACCGTCTGCCCGGCGGGGATCATGATCACCGCGTCCTCGACGCCGGGGACCGCGCGGGCCTCCTCCATGCCGAGGACCTCATCGAGCCTCCCGGCCCGGGGGATGGGGATCATCATGACGCCGGCCGCCCGGCCCTCCTGCTCCAGGGACTCGGTCTCCATCCCCAGGGCATTGCGGAGGATCAGCTCCTCGAGCGAGAGCCCGGTCCCGAAGCGCAGCGTCCGGGCGCATAACCCGCCGATGGACCGGGCTGCGATCTCGATAGGCCAAACGCCCCGGCCGTTGATCCGAAACTCCGCGTGGACGGGCCCCTCCCGGAGTCCGATGGCCTCCGCCGTGCGCGCCGCGCAATCGAAGACCGCCTCCCGGCTCTCCGCCGGCAGGCGGGAGGGCGTCACGTAAATCGTCTCCTCGAAAAAGGGGCCTTCCAGCGGGTCGGGCTTGTCGAACAACGCCAGGACGCGAAGCCGGCCCCCCGTGAGCACCCCCTCGAGGGCCGCCTCCGGGCCGGGGAGATAATCCTCGACCAAGATCTTCGTCGCGGCCTCGCGTCCCCGGGAGGCGACCTCGGGGTCTTCCAGCAGGGCCTTGACCCGGAGGAACGCCTCGACGAACGCCTCGGGGCCGTCCGCCCGGATGACCCCCCGGCTGGCCGAGAGGAAGACCGGCTTGATGACGCAGGGATAAGCGATGTCGGCGACCGCTTCCAACGGGTCGTCCCGGACCGAGAACAACTCGAACCCGGGGGAGGGGATTCCGGCCTCGGCCAGCCTTTGGCGGAACCGGTGCTTGTCCCGCGCGGCCGTAACGGCCTCCACCGGATTGTGCCGAAGCCCCAGCGCCCGGGAGGCCCTCGCCCCGACCAGGGCGGCGTCGTCGTCGACGGGGATCACCGCGTCCAGCGGATACGTCCGGGAGAACAGCGAGACCTCCCGTGCCGCGCCTTCAGAATCCCCGAAATCGAGGGTGAGGGTGCGGCCGGGCGTATGCGCGGCGAGGACTTGGGGAAGGTCGGACCCCACCACCACCTCGACGCCCAGCTTGCGGGCCGCCTCCATGAAATCGGCGGTCCGGTAGGACGTGGTGGGGAGCAGAAGGAGAACCCGAGGCATCGAGACCCTCGTCCTTCACGGAGATCAGACAGCGTGGGAGGGGCGCGCGGAGATGGGTCGGCAATGAAAACAGAGCCCGCGGGAGATGGCAGGCCCCGGGGTTTGGGCGCGGGGGACAGATCGGCCCACCGATTCCCGACGCGGCGTCGCCCGCACCGGCCGGCGCCGGTTCACATCATGGGCGATCCCTTGCCGGGCTGGTAGTAGGGGTTCGAGCCGCCGTGGTGGTCGGTGGTGTCCACGATCTCCTTGATCTCGGGCATCACCTCGTTCATTCTGGCCTCGATCCCCTGCTTCAGCGTCACGTTGACCATTCCGCACCCCTGACAACCGCCGCCCATCTGGACGAAC
>JASLXW010000097.1 GCA_030740135.1 Nitrospinota bacterium | reverse complement strand
TCCGCGAAGTCACCGAAGAGAACCCCTTTCTGGCGAACTTCTACGCTGACTCCGACCGGTACGCCTTTCAGACGCAGCTCTTTTTCCTCCTCAGCCGGTACCGGCAGCAGCTTGATCTGATCCAGTTGGACCTGTTTCACGGCGGCATCGTGAGCGATTACATCTTCGCGAAAGACCGAATCTTCGCCTACGCGAACCTGGACGCGGACGAAATCGTTCTCTATGAGGAGATATACTCCCTGTTGCGGACCCGGATCCCTTCGCCGGATCTCGTGGTTTTCCTTCAGGCCGGCACGGACGTCCTCATCGATCGCATCCGAAACCGGCGGCGCGATTTCGAGCGGTCCATCACGCCCGAATACCTGGAGCGCATCAACGAGGCTTATAACCGCTACTTCTTCCGCTATTCCGAAACCCCTCTCCTGATCGTGAACACCGATTCCATGGATTTCGTTCACCGGGAAGAGGATTTCGACCACCTGGTTCGAGAAATCGTTACCCTGAAGCAGGGAACCCACATTTACGTCCCCCGTTAGGGAGCCCGGATGTGGGCGGGCGCTGGGCGATGGGCCGCGGGGGCTTGTCCGCAAGGGCCAGGCCGCGCGGAGCCTCGGGAGTTGAAATGCAGGTCCTGACCTCGGCGGGCGCCATGAATGAGAAAGCGCGCGGCTTGCGCGCGGAGAGGAAGCGCCTCGGGCTTGTCCCCACGATGGGGATGTTTCACGAGGGGCACCTGAGTCTCATGCGGCGCGCGCGGAAAGAGAACGATGTCCTCACGGTCTCCCTCTTTGTAAACCCGGCGCAATTCGGTCCCGGGGAAGATTTCGAATCCTATCCCAGGGATCAGGAGGCGGATCTCCGGAAGGCGGAGGAGGAGGGGGTGGACTTGGTGTTCATGCCGGGCGTCGAGGAAATTTATCCCCCGGGCGACCGGACTTTCATCGAGGTCGAGGGGCTCTCGGACGTTCTCTGCGGAGAGAGGCGGCCCGGACACTTTCGGGGCGTGACGACGGTTGTGGCCAAGCTCTTCGCCGTCTGTCTTCCCCACCGGGCGTATTTCGGGAAGAAAGACTTTCAGCAGTGGGTCATCATCCGGCGGATGGTTTCCGACTTGCGGATGGATGTCGAGGTCGTCGGTTGTCCAACCGTGCGGGAGAGAAACGGTCTCGCCCATTCATCCCGAAATTTCTATCTCGATGACGACGATCGCGCGCGGGCGATCGGCCTGCGGCGCGCCCTGCAGGCCGTCTCGGAGGATTTTCGGGAAGGGCGCAAGGATCCGCCCGCCTTAATCGGGATCGCTTCGAAGGTCCTGGAAGCGCACGGCCTCCGCAGGGATTACCTGGTCATCGTCCATCCTGAAACGCTTGTGAGTTTGGACGAGATCACGGGTCCGGCCGTGGTCTTGGGCGCGGTTTGGTGCGGGAAGGCCCGGTTGATCGATAACCTGGAGCTGGACTGAATCCCGGCGCCTCCGCGCTACACACCGGAGATCCCAAGCAACCTGCCCACCCCGGTTCATCACTCACCGGAAAATCCAACCGCCCGTCTGAAACGCAAACTCATCCGAATGACTTTTATTGATCCAGATCATTACGCGTCACCCACTCCTCGGGGCAGCTTCTTAAGTGACAGGATGCAAGCGGGTTGTCGTCCTTCCCGGAGAGGCGGCGATGGATCTCTCGAGGGCTTTCAGCGGCTTCAGGGGGTGCGCGCGGATCCTTGCAAACGCGGGCGTCTCGATGGGGCTGGTCCTCCTCTGGCCGACCTTGTCGGTCTCCCTCCCCCCCGTACATATCGCCCGTGACGGCTCGCGGATGGTCCTGGTTTCGGCCGGGGTCTTCCTCATGGGTCCTCTTCCGGGACGGAAGATCCATCTCGACACCTTTTATATTGACGAGCGGGAGATTACCCAGGCCCAGTTCCGGGTATTCGTCCTGGACCGGGGAGGGCGGCCGCCCGGGGACGAAAGTCTTCGGGCCAAGCCCTATCGATGGAGCGCCCGCCGCTATCCAAAGGGGCTTGGGGACCATCCGGTTGTGGGCGTGACGTGGGAGGAGGCCCGCCGCTATTGCCGATGGGCGGTCAAGCGTCTTCCCACAGAGCCTGAATGGGAGAAGGCCGCCCGGAGCGCCGCCGGCCGGACCTACCCGTGGGGGCGCCGGTGGGAGGCCGCCCGGCTCAACGGCGCCGAGCTCTGGGCGGGGCGTGCCATCCTGAGCCCGAAAGACTACGACCGGTTCTACTGGTGGGTCTACAAGAAAAGATGGGAGGGTCGGGTCGTCCAGACGAAGCCCGTGGGGAGCTTCGGCAACGGGGCCAGCCCCTACGGCGTCCCCGACATGGCGGGCAACGCAGCCGAGTGGGTGGCCGACTGGTTCGACGAGAACTATCCTCTGTCGGGCCCTTCGGAAAACCCGCCGGGACCGGCCTCCGGCAAGGAGAAGGTCGTCCGGGGCGGAGGGTACGCTGACTCGCGCTGGCGGGTGACGACAACCTTCCGGGACAAGGCCGAGCCGCAACGGCGGCTGCCCACTATGGGGTTCCGATGCGCCCGTTCACCCTGATCGCACTCGACGTCGCGGGAGGGACAACGTTGCGAAGGGCGAGCGCGTGGGTTCTTCTCCTCGTTGCGGGAACGGTCTTCGCGGGGGCCGGGGATGCGCTTGCCCAGCGGGGTTCGGCGGACAAGGGACGGATCCAGTTCTACAGCAAGGGGTGTTCCGTCTGCCACGGGCTGGAGGGGAAGAGAGGTCCGGTGGAGCCGGACCTGAGCACGCTGCGCGCCCGCGGATTCTCCCCCCTTCAGGTGGCCCAGACCTTTTGGAATCATGCGCCGATCATGCGTCCGCTCCAGAAGAGGAAGGGCATCCGCCGGCCCGAGTTTCATCGTGACGAGATGCTTCATCTCCTGGCCTTCCTGGCCTCGCCGGGGGTTTTCGACCCGCCGGGGGATCCGGTTCGAGGGGAACGGCTGTTTCAACAGCGCCGTTGCGTGATGTGTCATGCTCACAATGGGAAAGGAGGCCGCGTGGGACCCGACCTGGCCCCGATTGCCCGCGGGATTCCCCAGCCGGCCTACTGGGCGCAGCGGATGTGGAACCACGTGGATTTCATGATCCGCAAGGTCTCGGAGAAGGGCTTCCCCTGGCCGCGCTTCCGCGGCAACGACCTGGCCGACCTGATTGCCTTTCTCCGGAAGGGCCCGGACGCCGGGCCTGGGAAACCTGAATGAAGGGTTGATGAAGTGTGTGGGTTTGCGCGGAGAAAGAAGCCAGAAAAGAAATCTGGGTGGAGTCGTCCGCGCCCCAGTGCCCGGCGAACCCTGACCGGTAATTTTGGATGGTGTAAGACCGGTGGCTCATCGGTTCGCAATATCTTTCTGTGGGGGAGAAAGGAGGATCCCATGTTATCCGCTCAGGTCGGGAGAGCCCAGTGGCATTCGTGGCAGTTGACGTCCCAGTGGACCGACTCCTCCCAGCTCCGGAAGGCGGTGTCCATCAGATGGCAGGAGTTGCAGAATTGGGGATCGTTTTCCACGTAGTCGTAAGCCCGATATCCCGCCCGGCCTCCTCCCGCGAGCACTAAGACGAGGAGGGCGAGGGAAATCCACCTCAGGGCGCGCATCCATCCCTCCCGTTGAAGGTCCCGGTCCTCCCTCCCGCAAGGATTCGAAATCTCCCGAGCCCCCGGCCCATGAGCGTTTCCACCCCAGTGATTGCCTCAAGTTCAATCTCTGTCGAAAGACCGATTTCCGGCAAGAAAGAAGACAATAATTTGCATGTCAGGCAGCATGACCCCTTTCCGGACTTTGCGTCCCCCCCGCGGAGCAAGCCCCTTCCGTTCCCGGTGAAGCGAAGCGCGACGTATCCTTTTTCCTGACACCACGATATCGCGGCCTTGGGGGGTAGTAAAGTGCGGAGACGGGCCCATCGGCTGTTCCGGTGCAAGAGGTCTGGAAAAACTCTGGGATCGATAATCGCGGCCTTGCGGGTCTCTGAGGAACCCGGCCTGGAAAATCTCATCCGATGAAATATTGACATGTCCGAATGGATGGAAATATTCTGAAGCATGAACCCATTTCATCCCTTTCGGACGGGAATTCCGGGAAATGAAAAAAATCCTGACGGCTCACAGGGGGGGAAATCGATCATGGATGTACACGGACGTTGGGCGACGGGTTCAAGGATTCCTTCCGAGCGGAACTTGACCGAGAGCGGTCTCCTGTGAAGTCTGTCGTCCCGGAGTGATCGAACCGAGACGCGCGTTAAGCCAAGGCATATATTGTAACGTTGTGAGAATCAAGCCCATATCGATAGCGGTGTCAATCGCGCTCGCCGTTATGGCGGTTCAAATGGTTCCGGCCGCGGCGAAGATCGAAGATTACGCCTTCGGCCTTCGCCTCCTGGAAGATGGTCACCTCGACGCCGCCATCCTGGCCTTCGAGTCTTATCTGAAGAACAACCCGGAGGGCGCCCGGCGGGCGGAAGCCAGGTTTTTTTTGGCCGAGACCCAACAAGAGAAAGGGGTCATCGCCGAGGCCCTGAGAGGATACCGGACCTTCCTGGCCGAGAATCCCGAACACCCCTTCCGGTCCACGGCGCACTTCCGGGTTGCCAAGATCGAGTTGGGCAACGGCCGCCTCAAGGCCGCGGCCGGCCAGTTCTCCAAGGTCCGTGACGGCCCGATGATCGACCAGGCGTTGTATCAACTGGGACAAATCAATTTTCGTCTCGAGGATTGGGCCGCCGCAATCCGCGCGTTCTCGAACCTGCTCGGCCGATTTCCCTCCAGCCCCTTCAGCGCCGGCGTTCGGTATGTTCTCGGGATCGCCCACTACAAAAATGGACAGGACACCCAGGCCCTGACGAACCTTCAGGCCTACCTGAAGTCGCCGCGGCCCGGAAAGGTCGAGTCTTTGTGGGCGCATGCGGTCGCCGGGATGATTCGCAAGCGACAAGGGAACTGTGAACCCGCGATCCGCCACTTCGAGGTGGTGCTCCAGGCGGATCCTCGATTTCCCCCCAGGGGGAGCGCCGCCTGGGGGTTGGCCGAATGTCTCTATGAGAAAAAGGATTATCATTCCGCGGCGAAAAAGTATGCGGCCTACCTGGAGACTTATGCCAAATCCCCCCAGATTACGCTGGCCCGCATCCGCGCCGGCCACAGTCACTTCCTCGCCGGACGGTATCGGGATGCGCTCGGATATTTTCGGAAGCTCGCCAAGGAAAATGTCCCGCCCCAATATCGGCAATGGGTCATGTACTGGACCGCCAGATCCCTGGACCAGTCGGGTGACCCGGACGCCGCTTTGCGGGGCTACGAAGAACTCATCCGATCCTTCCCGGACGGATCGGCGACCTTTGACGCCGCGGCCAAGGCGGCGGCCATTCGGTTTCGCCGGAAGGAGTATGAACGGGCCGTCGAGATCCTCTCCGTGCTGAAGGGCGCCCCGGACGGCCTCCAGGCCGTTTGGGCCGTCCGGATGACGGGGGAGGCGCAGTTCGCGCTCGGCCGCTTTGGGGAGGCCTACGAGTCTTTTCGGGAGGTTCTCCCCAAGGTTCAGGATAAAGCCGTCCGGCGGGAGATGATTCGAAAGCTTGGCCTGTCCGCGTTCCGGATCAAGAAAGACCGGGCGGCTCTTGAGCACCTCGGGGGCTGGTTGCGGGGGGAGGAGAAAGGCCGCCCGGATCAGAAGCGGGAGCCTTGGCCGACCCGCCGGTACGAGGTCCTTAAGGTCTTGGCCGCGGTCCAGACCCGGTTGGGCCTCTTGCGGGAAGTGGCCGATACGTGGACCCGGTTGGAGGCCGAGGCCGTTCGTGGGAACGAAGGCGGAACGGCCGACGGTCAGACAGGATTTTCGGCGAACCGCGGGTTTGTCCTGTTCCGATTGAAGGAGTATGCGTCTGCCGAGCGGGTATTTCGGAATTGGCTGACCCGCTATCCGCGGGACAAGCGGCGTTCGCTGATCCTGCTTCAACTTGGTTTGGCTGAGGTCCGGACCGGCAAATTCGCCGATGCCGTTTCTCACCTGGACGCCTTCCTGAAAGAAAACCCGTCGCACCCCCGCGTCCGCGACGCCTTGTACGCTTCCGCCTTGGGCGCGTTGCGCATGAAGGATTATGCCTCTTCGGCCCGGCGGCTGGCGAACTGGCTGGCGGGTGCGGAGGAGGGCAGGGACGCCGGGCGGGTGAAGGAGGCCTGGTTTCTGCTCGCGGCCGCCCGGTTTGAGTCGGCGGAGTGGAAATCGGCGGCGGCCGCCTATCACCGAATCCTGAAGGGCTACCCGAAGGACGGGCGAAGGGAGGCGGTTCTCCTCAAACTGGGAGTGGTCTACGACCGGATAGCCGAAGTGGACGGGGTGGACGGGCTGCTCGGTTGGGTGAACGCGCATGCGCCGGAATTCAGGAAGGGGAGGCTTTTTCTTCGACTGGGCAAGGACCGGATCCGCCGAAAGCAATGGAAGCGGGCCGCCGCGTATCTCCGGGTGGCCGCACAGTCGGAAGACCCTGTTGTGAGAGCGGAGGGCCTTTTCCGACTGGCGAGCGCGAACGTGCGACGAGGGAACCACCGGGAAGCGCTTCAGGCCATCGAGAAAATTCCGAAGGAGGTCGAGGAATCCGCGGATTGGAGGGCGGACGCCGAGTACCTTCGCGGGGTGGTCTATGAGGGCGAGAAACAGTGGGAGAAGGCCGTGAAGGCGTATCGCGTGGCCGCCCGTCAAACGTCCAGTCCGTCCGTCGCCCGTGCGGCCCTGGACCGAATCGGCAGAATTGAGTCCGCCAAATGGAAAAAGTGACCCCGCGCGCTTTAGGGGGCCGGCGGTGGGCGGCCCTGTTTGCGGTCTCCCTCATCCTGGCGGCGTCTTCGGGAACCGGGTCCTCGCAAGAGGGGAAGATCCAGCTCGATATCCCCGAGGTCGTCGTTGTGGGAAAGGGCCTCCCGCTGATCCGCACGCGGCGGCCCGTCCGCCCCGTGCCGCGCAACCTCACACCCCGGGGCGTGAGCGTTTTGCCCGCCGCCGGGGAGATGCGGCGTCCGATGGGGTCCATCGCATTTGATCCCGGGCCGGCGTTCGCCCCGTCCGTCGCGCGTCCGGCCGATTGTTACGGAAGCTCATTTTCGACCGCGTTGCTCATCGAGCGTGAGGGAGCGGCGGCTCGCTTTCGGATCGGCTATCTGTCTTTCCTGGAGAACCGGCTTCCCCGGGCGGAGGACCACTTTCGGGCCGGTCTCAAGGAGAACCCCGATCCCCTCTCGGACTCCTTCCTCGGGTACTGGCTCGGCGAGGTGCTTCTTCGACGCGGACAACGGGCGGAAGCCCGGCGGGCGTGGGAGCGGGTCGCGGACGATCCCGCGGGGAAAAACGCCGGAGCGGCCGCCTACCGGCTCGGTTTGTTGGCCTACCGGCGGGGAGAGGACCGGGAGGCCCGGGCCTGGATGGAGCGGGTGCTCGAGCGCTTTCCGGGACATCCGCAGGCGGTGATGGCCGATTTCCTCGCCGGCGAGCTTTCTTTGCGCCGGAATGACCTTGCCCGCGCCGCTTGGCATTACGCCGGCGCGCGAGAAGTCGCCGCAGAGCGGGGACGGGAGCGACTCCTGAAGGTCGCCTTGTTTCGCGAAGGGATGACGGCGTTCCATCTCGAAAGGTATGAACGCGCAACCGAGTCCCTGGAGGCCTATCTCAAAACCGCCGGCGCGGCGGCGCATGCGCGTTCGGCGCGCTTCGCCCTCGGCTGGTCCTACTTTCAGGCCCGCCGTAATCTGAAGGCGCGGGGCGCCTTTCTGGAATCCCTGAGGGCCGATCCGGATGAGACGGGGGAGGTCTCGCTTGGCTTGCTGTTGAGCGCGCTCGCGCTGGGCCGGGAGGATGAGGCCCAAGGCGCCTGGAACCGCCTGAAGGGGGTCCGGCCGGCCGGCCGGGCCGCCTTGTGGGGCGCGATGGCCTGGGCGCGTCGGCTCCACCGGTCGGGCCGATTTCAAGCGTCGGTCGACGTTCTCGAAGACGCCCTGCGCGGCCTGAAGGTCGCCGAAGCCGCCGGGAAGGACGACCTCGTCCGGCGGGCCCGGCTTCTGTCGGCCTTTTCCCTCTACAACGCGGGCGGAAAAGATAAGTCGGCCTCGGAGGCTTTCCGAGATTTGTCGGAGGGTCGCGCGGGCGTTGGAGACGTCCTTCGGACCCAAGCGGCGTACGGGCTTCTCCTCGCGCGGCTGGGAGCCGGGGCCCTCGAGGGGGCGGTGAGCGCCGCGGATTCCTTCGAGAAACGGTTTCCAACCGACCCGCGATTGCCGGAGGCCCGGTTTTGGAGAGGCGAAGCGCTCTTGCGGCTCAAGCGGCCCGCCGATGCGCGCAAGGCGTTCGAAAAAATCCCCCTCAATCACAATCTGGGTCCGGAAGCCGCGTTGGGACGGGCCTATACCTTTTATGACGAAGGACGCTGGTCGGACGCCTTGGCCGCTTTCGGCGAGGTGGCGGAACGGCTTCGGGGGCGTCCCGCGCTTCTGGCCGAGGCCCGGGTTCGGCAGGCCGAGGCCCACTACAATATGCGCGATTACGCCCGTGCGGGGGAAATTTACCGGAAGACCCTGAAGGGATCTCCGGACGGCCGAATGGCGGAGACCGCCGCTCTTCGACTTGGGGAGATGCAGTTCCGGCGGGCGAATTACAAAGAGGCGGAGAGGACGTTTGCGGAGTATTTGCGTCGGTGGCCCAAAAGCCCCCGCAGCGATGAGGCTTATTTTTGGAGGGGATTGACCCGGATCCGGCTGGGGCGGTTTCCCCTGGCTCGCGTGTCGCTGTCGCGGCTCGTGCGGGATTATCCCAAGAGCCGCTACCGGACCTTGGCCCTTTTGCAGATCGGGCACGCCTACTACAACCAAGGCAACTTCAAAGAGTCCTCGGTCGCGTACAATCGTGTTCTCGTCCAGAATCCATCCTCGGAAGAGGCGAGAGAAGCCAGATACGGAATTGTGCTGACCCAGCTGCGGTCGGGCGACACGGACAAGTTCATCCGCGACGCGCGGGCCTTCATCCGGAAGGAGCCGGACCACAAGCTCGTCACGACGATGGAATTCCAGGTGGCCGAGATCTATCTGGCGCAGAAGCGGTACAAGGACGCCCTGGCCGCCTACGTGCGGGTCTTGCGCCGGGGGGGGCCGGAGTCGGATGTGGCCCACTTAAGGATCGGGGAGATCAAGCGCCTGGAAGGCAAACCGGCGGAGGGGGCGGATTATTTTCGACACCTGCTGGATCGGTTCCCCGACAGCCGCATCCGGGGAGACGCCCGGTACCGCCTGGCCGCGTCCCTGGCTGAGTTCGGCAATTGCGAGAGCGCCGTGCGGGAGTATGGTCTCTTCATCCGGAACCACCCGAGGCATGGTCTGCTGACGCAGGCTCGCTATGAGGCGGCGAACTGCGCCCTGCGCTTGAACGACCAAGACGGCGCGGAGGGATATTTTTCACAAGTCGTGCAGAGCGGCGGGGCCGGCGCGCTGGTCGCCGGCAGCCACTACGCCCTGGGCCGGATCGCGCGGAAGAACCAGCGTCTCGGGCAGGCCCTGTCTCACCTGGAAGCTGCGATAAAGGGCGGCGTGGGCCGGGAGCTGCGGCCACGCATCCAGTTCGAGTTGGGGGGTTTGCTGGAGGCGAGAAAGCAGTATCCGCGCGCCGTGGTAGAATATTTGAAGGTTTTTTACTTGTATCCTCGGGATAAGGTCCTTGTCCACCGGGCGCTTTTGCGGGTGGCGGGGATTTATGAGTTGCAGGATAAGAAAGTGCAAGCCATCGACCTCTACCGGAAGGTTCTGAAGGGTTCGCCCGAGCCCTCCGTCCGCCGGCGCGCGCGGGCGCGTCTGGTGTTGCTGAAAGGGGCGCCCGAAGAGAAGCGGTCTCAACCCGCGGAGAAGGCTCGATGATAGAGTTCATTTTACAGGGCGGCGTCCTGATGGCCCCCATCCTCTCTTGCTCGGTATTGGCCTTGGGCATTGTCATCGAGCGCCTGTTCAACCTGAGGGCGAAGCGGGTCATCCGAAACGCGGAGCTGGAGGAGGTGGAGTCCATGATCCGCGAGAAGCGGATCTCCGAGGCCAATATGCTCTGCCGCCGCTCCACCTCGGCGATGTCCAGAATCCTGCTGGCGGCTATCCACAATCACGAGAAGGATCGGGCGGAGATCAAGGAGTTGATTGAAGACGCGGGCCGACAGGAAATCCCGACGCTCGAGCGTTACCTGGGCCTTCTGGGGACGCTCGCCGGGATCACCCCCCTGCTGGGGTTGCTGGGGACGGTCGCGGGCATGATCCGGGTGTTCGATGTCATCTCGAAGGCGGGCGTCGGCCAGCCTAACGCCCTGGCGGGCGGGATTTCCGAAGCCCTCATCACCACGGCCGCCGGACTCACTGTCGCCATCCCGGCTTTGGTTTTCCATAGTTACTTCGTGAGCAAGGCGGACGGCTTGGTTCTGGAAATGGAGAAGCACTCGCTTCGGCTCCTGGACATCCTGAAACGATAGGCGCCTCCATCCACATTCGGGAAATGGCATGAAATTTCGTCTTCACAGACGTCCGGTGGCGCTCCCGAACCTTCTTCCCCTTATTGACGTTGTTCTCCTGCTTTTAATCTTCTTCATGATTTCTTCGAAGTTTGTCGTACAACCGGGAATCCGGGTCAATCTCCCGAAATCCACCATCGCCGAGCGCCGGGAGCGGGAGGACGTGACGCTCATCCTGACCCGTGAGAAGGCCCTGTACTTGAATGACCGC
>JASLXW010000096.1 GCA_030740135.1 Nitrospinota bacterium | reverse complement strand
AAGATCAAGGAAAAGGCCGCCGAGACCGTCCGCGAGGTCTTTGACCTCGACCCGAAACTGTCCGACGCGATCGCCAAACGTCTTACGGCCGAATTCGAGAAAGTCCGGAAAGGCTACGAGACGCATGTCTCCGAAGCCGCGGCCCGGCGAACCACGAAACGGAAAGGGCCATCGGGATCGGCCGACGGGAAAGGCGCCCTTCGGCTGAAGCCTCCGGCGCCTGCCGGAGTGGACGCCCGGTTCGAGCGGACGCAGGCCTTCAAGACCCTTGAAACCGGTTTCTTCGCCACGCTGAGAATCCAGCCGACCCCCAATCTTCTGCGCGTCCTTCGCGAGAGGCGCTACGACCCGGCATTGGCCCGGGACGTTGTATTCCTGTTGCGCAAGGCGATGGAGACGGGCGTGGCCGGCAACAAGAAGCTCCTGGACTCTCAAGTGGGCAAGGGCATCTCCGTACAGGTGGTCGGGGAAAAGGGGCTCCGGGAGGTCAAGAACGTTCAGCGTTTCCAGGATCTCCAGTCGGCCGCCAAGGGCCTTCCCGCGCTGGCGGAGGAATCTCGGATCGGAAAGAACGCGCGGGAGCGCCGAGCCGTCGCGGTCCTGGCCGCGAGCCTGCTCGAGCCCAACTTGACGGTGAACAAGCAGGCGACGGAAAGCCTCCGGGCCAAGTCCCGCCAGGCGGCCAAGCCGGTCTTTTTCAACATCAAGAAAGGAGAAATGATCGCCCGGGAGGGCGAGCGGATCTCTCCCCAACAGGTGATCAAGCTCCGCGGCCTGACCGCCCGGCGGGAAAAGCGCGGATTTGCGGGGAACGTCCTGGGAATCGCCTTGCTGATCGCCGTCGTCCTGGCCTTGGCCGCGATATATCTCCTTCGGTTCAAAGCGAAACTGATGCGGTCTCCGCGAAAGGTCGTCCTGATGGCGGTCGTCCTGGTGGGGACGATCGTCATCATCCAGGTTTTCATGCAAGTGGGATTGATGTTCTCCGAGGCGATGGGCTACGTGGACGCCCTCAGTTATTCCTACGCCATCCCCTTCGCCACGGGCGCGATGCTGGGGGCGATCCTCCTGGACCTGGAAGTCGCCCTGTTGTTCTCGGCTCTCACGGCTTTTCTCTCGGGGCTTGTTTTGCCGCAGACCTTCGGTCTGCCCGTGACCGCGCTGGTCGGGGGGCTGGTGGCGAGCTTCCGGGTCAACCACTATCGGCGGCGATCGAGTATTCTGATGACGGCGCTCATCGTCGGCCTGGCCAACGCGGCGGTGATCGTTTCCCTCCATCTGATCGAAGGCAGGCTGTTTTCGGCCGAGGGCGGGTTTGCGGTCCTGATGGGGATCACGGGCGGGGCCGTCACGGGGATCGTCGTGTCGGCCATCCTGCCGCTCTTGGAATCAATGTTCAACATCGCCTCCGACATCAAGCTCCTCGAGCTGGGGGACCTGGACCATCCGCTGATGCGCCAGCTCGTGATGAGCGCGCCGGGGACCTACCACCACAGCGTCATGGTCAGCAGCCTGGCGGAAGACGCGGCGGAGAAGATCGGGGCGAACCCGCTCCTGGTTCGGGTGGGCGCCTATTACCACGACATTGGAAAGATTCGAAAACGCGAGTATTTCATCGAAAACCAGGCGGGTCTCAAGAATAAACACGACCACCTGGCCCCGAGCATGAGCGCGCTGATCCTGATTTCCCACGTCAAGGACGGAATCGAGCTGGGCCGCAGGCACAAGCTGCCCGAGCAGATCATCGACTTTATCCCCCAACACCACGGCACGAGCCTGATCAGCTACTTCTACAACAAGGCCAAGGAGCGGGAGGACGCCTCGCAGCAGGCGGTCAATGAGGCCGACTTCCGTTACCCGGGCCCGAAGCCCCAGAGCCGGGAGGCCGGAATCCTCCTGCTGGCCGACGCGGTGGAGGCCGCGTCGCGATCGTTGCAGGACCCGACGCCGGCGCGGATACAGAATATGGTCCGAAGCAACGTGGCCCGGATTTTCGCGGAAGGCCAGCTCGATGACTGCGAGCTGACCCTGCGGGGTTTGAATCTCATCTCCAACGCCTTCGTCCGGATCCTGACGGGAATCTTCCACCACCGCATCGGTTATCCCCAGGCGGAAGCGCAAGGCCAGCTCGAGATGGAGGCATTTTTCGATGCCGATATCCCTGACGAACAGCCAGCGGACGGCGGGGATCGACCGCCCGTGGATCGTGCGACAGGCCCGGAGGTTGTTGAAGCTTCTGGGCTCTCCCGCTGAGGAGCTCAGCGTCCTCCTGGTCGATGACGACGAGATGGCCCGCCTCAACCGGCGCCACCGGGGCGAAGACCGACCCACCGATGTGTTGGCTTTTCCGATGCGGGAGGGCGAATTCTCCGATCTTTCGGCCGGGCTGCTCGGCGATGTCGTTATCTCGGTGGAGACCGCGAGGCGCCGGGTCCGGCCTGATCCCCCGCCCGGGGAGGGGGGGCCTCAGCCGGCGGTCCGCAAAGGGGACCCTTTGGGAAAGGAAGTCCTCGAGTTGCTCATACACGGAACGCTTCATCTCATGGGCCACGCTCATCAGACGCCGGGGCAGGCGCGGAGAATGAGGGCCGAGGAGGGGCGCTTGATCGGGCCTCTCTGGCCGGAAGACCCCGACCCCCCGCGCGCGAAAGGAGACCGCTTGAAAAACCTGTGGGCCCCCTGGCGGATGGCGTATGTCAAGGAGCATGATTCCGAGGACGGCTGTTTTTTGTGCTGCAATCTGGCCGAAGAGTCCCAGGACGCGGAGAACTACATCCTCACCCGCTCGGCGCTCGCCTTCGTCATCATGAACCTCTTCCCGTACAGCAACGGCCACTTGATGGTTTCACCCCGCCGTCACACGGGCGACTTCACGGCCCTGACCGAAGCGGAATCGGCGGAGCTCACCCGCCTCACCCAGGAATGCATCCGGGTCCTGGGGGGGACGCTGAAACCGCATGGCTACAACGTCGGGTTGAACCTGGGGGAGGCCGCGGGCGCGGGCGTCGCCGACCACCTGCACATCCATATCGTCCCGCGTTGGACGAGCGACACGAACTTCATGCCGGTCCTCGCCGACGTGAAGCTGATTCCCGATCACCTGACCAACACGTATCGGATGTTGAAAGAGTCCTTTGAAAAGGCCGCGGAGTAGGCATGGGCGCCTTGCGCTTCATCATCGCCCTGGCGTTCGTGGTTTTGCTGGTTACGTTCGGCGTCAAAAACATGGACCCGGTTCCCGTGGGGTTCTACGGTCTCCCGAGCCGGAATTTTCCACTCTTCTTCCTCCTCCTGGGCGCTTTCTCGTTGGGCGCCCTGGCCATCTGGCTGTTCAGCGTCGCGGAGAAGTTTCGCCTTCAGTGGCGGTTGCGCCGGGAGCAATCCCAGCTTCGCGCGCTGCAAGGCCGCGTACGGGAGATGGAGGAGAGGAGTCTCGTCCCCGTGCCGGTGGAAGATGAAGATGTCCGAGAGCCCCACCCCCGGGAAAACCGCCCGGCCGTCCCCTGATCCCGTTTCGGCCGATTCTATCTCCGTCCCCGGGGATGGAAAGACCGCTGCGCCCGCCGGTCCGCCGTCCAGGACGCGCCCCGAAGGCCCCGCCTTGACGCCGATGATGCGCCAGTATCGCTCCCTCAAGAGCGAGCATCCGGACGCCGTCCTGTTCTTCCGGATGGGGGACTTCTTCGAAATGTTCTACGAAGACGCGGAGCGGGCCGCATCCGTTCTGGATCTCGCCCTGACGTCCCGCCACGACGACGCCCAGGGAAAAGTGCCGATGTGCGGATTTCCCCACCACGCTGTCGAGGGATACATCGCCCGGCTGGTCAAAGCTGGATTTCGCGTGGCCGTCTGCGAGCAGGTGGAAGACCCGAAAAAGGCCAAGGGCCTCGTCCGGCGGGAAGTCGTCCAGGTGGTTTCTCCCGGGACCGCGACGCAGCCGCAGGTCCTCGAGTCCAAGAGCGGAAACTTCCTTGCCGCCCTGTCCCGCGGCGACCGGGCCATCGGCCTTGCCTTTGCGGACCTGTCCACGGGGGAGTTCCGGGCGCTTCAGCTGGAAGGCGAAGGGCGGCATGCCGCCCTGTCCGATGAATGGGCCGACCTGGACCCCAAGGAGGTTTTGCTGCCGGAAGGGGAGGCGGCGGGCGGTCCCGATGTCCCCCCGCCGTTTCCGGAATCACAGGAGGCCGGCGGCGCTTTGATCAGCGTACGGCCTTCGTGGACCTTCGATCCGGAGGAAGGAGAGCGGGCCCTGCGGTCGGGATTCGGTCTCGGCTCCCTCGATGGGCTGGGTCTGAGCGACATGCCCCTGGGCGTCGGCGCGGCCGGGGCGCTCTATCATTACCTGCGCGAGACCCAGGGCGACCGGCTCGGACACTTGCGGCCGCCGCGCGCCGAATTCCGCCGGGAAAGAATGCTCCTGGACGCCGCCACGCAGCGCAATCTGGAGATCCTGCGCTCCGGCCCCGAGGGGGAGCGGAGCGGGACGCTTCTTCAGGTGATGGACCGGACGATCACCCCGATGGGCGGCCGAAAGCTCAGGGACTGGCTCCTGCATCCACTCATTCGGATCGAGGACGTCCAGGCCCGCCTGGAAGCCGTTCGGGCGTTCAAGGAGAGCGGCGGGGCCCTCGAAGCGCTGCGTGGCGCCCTGGACCGAATCGGAGACCTGGAAAGACTTCTGGCGCGGCTTCACCTGGGGGCCGGCAACGCGCGCGACCTCCGCCACCTGGGCCGGTCTCTCGACGCGCTGCCCGCCGCCCGGGAGGCCTTGGGGGATCTCGAGGCGGAAATCATCCGAAATCAACTCGGGGATTGGGACGACCTCTCCGACGTGGGCGCGGGAATCGACGCGGCCATCGTCGAGGAGCCGCCGCTGTCCCTGCGGGAGGGGGGCCTTATCCGGCAGGGATTCCATCCCGATCTCGACCGCCTGACGGAGTTGAGCAAGGGGGCGAAATCCTGGCTTCGGTCTTATGAAGAACAAGAACGAGAACGGACGGGGATCAAGGCCCTCAAGATCGTCTACAACAAAGTCTTCGGCTACTGCATCGAAGTGAGCAAACGCTCGGAGGCGAACGTCCCGGCCGATTACACCCGGCGGCAGACGCTGACCCATGCCGAGCGGTATGTCACGCCCGCGCTGAAGAAGACCGAGGAGGAAGTTCTCGAGGCCGAGGCCCGCTCCCGGGAGTTGGAGCACGAGGTCTTCCAGGAAGTCCGCGGGGCGGTTCTGGCCGAAACGGAGAGGATTCAAAAAGCGGCGGAGCGGATCGCGGAGCTCGACGTCCTTTCCGGGTTCGCCGAAACGGCCATCCGGAACGACTACGTCGAGCCGGAGGTGAACACGTCCGGGGCCGTTGTCATTCGGGAGGGGCGGCATCCGGTTCTCGAACGCTCGCCTGCGGCGGCGGAGGAGCGGTTCGTCCCGAACGATACGGACCTGAGCGCGTCCGACCGGCAGATTTTGGTGGTGACCGGGCCCAACATGGCGGGCAAATCCACTTACATCCGCCAAGTGGCGCTGATCGTCCTTCTGACCCAGGCGGGAAGCTTCGTTCCGGCCGCCTCCGCCCGCGTCGGCCTCGTCGACCGGATCTTTACGCGGGTCGGGGCGCACGACCGGCTGCAACGGGGGCAGAGCACGTTCATGGTTGAGATGGTGGAAACCGCCTACATCCTGCACCACGCCGGCCCCCGGAGCCTGGTCATCCTGGACGAGATCGGGCGCGGCACCTCGACCTTCGACGGGATCAGCATCGCCTGGGCGGTGGCCGAGCACCTTCACGGCGCCGGGGACAGCGGGCCGCGGACGTTGTTCGCCACCCATTATCACGAACTGGCCGAGCTGACCAAGCGGCTGCCCCGGGTGAAGAATCTAACCATGCTGTCGCGGGAATACCAGGGGAGCGTTGTTTTTCTCCGTCAAGTGGTCGAGGGGGCTTCGGACCGGAGTTACGGCATTCACGTGGCGCGTCTGGCGGGGTTTCCGGCGGAGACCTTGGAGCGGGCGGCCCAAATCCTCGCGACCTTCGAGGGCCGGGAAAAAGAGAGCGCGCCGCGGACGCCGCCCCCGGTGGACTCTCCTCAACTGGGCCTTTTTCGACCTGAGGATTCCGAGTGTTTGCGCGCGCTGAAGAAGGCGGACCCGAATCAGATGACGCCGATCGAGGCGTTGAATCTTCTGCACCTGCTGAAGCGGAATGTCATGGGGGATGACGGTCCCGCGTGATTTAGCCTTGCCCGCGGGATCTGAACTCCCTAACATACCGTAAATCAAGAGGTAATGCCGGATTGGATCCGGGAAGGCCCCGGGCGTGTCCGTGAAAGGGGTTTTGGGGAAAGGGCGGTCTTTTCGGGGACGGCCGGGACGCTTCATGCAGACGAAATCGACCGGAATGAACGAACGCGCGAAGGTGAGAGTCCGGCGGATCATTCTGGGGATGGTCTGCATCATCATCCTGCTCGCCATCACCGGGATCTATTTCGAGTTCAATCCCACCCACTTGGTCGCCAACAACGTCATCGTTTACGCCCTGGTCAACGTCAATATCATTTTGTTGCTGGCGGTGATCCTCCTGGTGATGCGAAACCTCCTGAAGCTTTATTTCGAGCGGCGTCAGGGGGCCATCGGCGCCAAGTTCCGAAGCAAGTTGGTTATGGCCTTCGTGGGATTGGCGCTGGCGCCCTCCATTCTGCTCTTTGTCGTCGCCAACGGATTAATCAACCGGAGCATCGAGAGCTGGTTCAGCGCCCAGGTGGAAAGAACGCTGAAGGATTCCCAGGACGTGGTGCGGCGGATCACGGAGGAGACGGAAAGTCGGTTGTCCAGTTTGGCGACGACCCTGGCCCGGAAGATTAACATCGCCGACCTGGCCCGCCCCGCCTCGCGGACGGATTTGCAATCGGCCTTGGGGGTTATGTTGCGTGAGCATCAGCTCGACGGGCTGCAAGTCTTTTCCGCCGACCAAAAATCCTTTCTAAACGCCCGGAACAAGGACGCCCCGGCCGGGCTGCTTCTGATGGGCCGCGCGCCTGAGCGGATCGACAAGGTTCTGAGCGGAAAGAACGTGATCGAAAGGAAGCGCCTCGGATCGGGAAGGGTCGTGCGCGCGGTCACGGCGCTGAAGGCCGGATCGGGGAAGAAACGGACGCTGGGCCTGTTGGTCCTGTCGCGTTTCATCCCTTTGGACCTGACGAAAAAGATGGAATCGGTTGTGGGAACGTACCGCGAATATAAGCAGCTCGAAATGTTCGAAGACCCGCTCAAGTTGAGCTACCTCATCACATTTTTGCTGATTACGCTGTTGATCATCTTCTCGGCCATCTGGTTCGGGTTCTATTTGGCCCGCGGGATCACCGAGCCCATCAAGGCCCTGGCCGAAGGCACCCGATCGGTGGCCGAAGGCAATCTCGATACGCACGTGAAGCGGGGCGGCGACGACGAGATCGGCTATCTGGTGGACGCGTTCAACGCCATGACCTCCGATCTCAAGCGGGGAAAGGAATGGCTCGAGCGGATCAACGACGAACTGGAAAGCCGGCGGGTTTACATGGAACGGGTCCTGGAGCGGATCGGGGCCGGGGTGGTGTCCCTCGACCGGCGCGGACGCGTGACCACCATCAACCGGTCGGCGGAACGGATGCTGGGCGTCAACGGGGCGAACGCGCTGGGCTCTCACTACCGGCAGGTGTTCACCCCGCCGCTCATCGATCCCGCGCGCGAGATCTTCCGGGAGATCGCCCGGGCCGGTCTCGATCGCCTGGACGCCCAGCGGCCCGTCACGGTCGGCGGCCGGCTCCTGACGCTGCTGATCAGCGTCAGCGTTTTGACCGACCGCGACGGAAAAGAGCTGGGCATGGTCTTGGTGTTCGAAGACCTGACGGAGCTGCTCAAGGCGCAGAAGCTCGCCGCTTGGCGGGAAGTCGCACAGGGGATCGCTCATGAGATCAAGAACCCCCTGACGCCCATCCAGCTCTCGACGCAGCGGTTGAGAAAAAAGTATCAGGAAACCTCCCCGGACTTCGACGTAATTTTCCAGGAGTGCACGACGGTCATCATCAATCAGGTGAAAGGGCTCATGGAGCTGGTCAATGAATTTTCCCGGTTCGCCCGCATGCCCGAGCCACAGCCCTGCTTCTGCAGCCTGAGCACCATGATCCGGGAAACCGTCGCGCTCTACAAGGGGCACCCGAAGGGGCTCGACATCGAGACCGACTTCGATGAGCGGCTGGGGAAGGTCCATGTCGATGAAGAGCAGATGAAGCGCGTGTTCATCAACCTGATCGACAACGCCATTGACGCGACGCACCAGGGGGGGCATCTCGTCATCCGGACCTTCCGGGACGATTTTCAGGAAACGTTGAAGATCGAGTTCAGTGACGACGGGCCGGGAATCTCGGCGGAGGACCGCAGCCAGTTGTTCCTGCCCTATTTCACGACGAAGCGGCGTGGAACCGGCCTTGGTCTGGCCATCGTCCATCGAATCATCGCCGATCACGACGGCGCCATCGAGGTCCGGGAGCGGTCGCCGCACGGGGCGACGTTCGAGATCCGCCTTCCCTTGAACGGAGAGACCTCCCGGTCCCGGTTGGCGGTCTAGCCTCAGCGCCGAAACATTATTTGAGTCTTGGCACTTACAATCCTTGCGGGGGAAGGCCTTGCACCCTCCCGCTTCTTTCGATAGGCTGATAACATATGGATTTGCAATGACTTATGTCGATAGCGCCTCACGGTTCCGATGGGAGCCCGCCAGTGCTTGCCCTGAACGGGGGCCAACCGGCCGGAGCCGAAGGGGGTTTTCCCCGCACGGGGAGGTTGTCGGGTAATCGGAGACTGTCCCGCGTAACGCGTCGCGGGGTTTTCCAATGTCCCGCTTCTCGGTTTGATTGAGGGAGGATCGCATTGAGTCGGGGTCACATCCTGATCGTAGACGACGAAAAGAGCATCCGGTCGTCCCTGGAGGGAATCCTCAAAGACGAGGGTTACACCACCTCTCAGGCGTCCGACGGGGACGAGGCCCTGGCGCTTTTGGGCCGGGTGGTCCCGGATGTGGTCCTTCTCGATGTCTGGCTACCCGGGCTGAACGGCATCCAGGCGCTCCAGGCGGTGAGGAAGCAGCAAGCGGACCTGGAGGTCATCATGATGTCCGGTCATGCCAACATCGAAACCGCGGTCAAGGCGACAAAGCTCGGGGCGTTTGGCTTCATTGAAAAACCCCTGTCCTTGGACCAGGTGGTTCACACCGTGGAGTTGGCCGTGCGCCAGCATCGGCTCCTCCGGGGAAATTCCGGGATCCGGGGCCGTCTGGATCAGTCCTCGGAGTTGATTGGCCGAAGCCGAGCCTTGTTCAAGCTTTGGCAGACGATAGAATCCTGCGCCGCCGGCGAAGGCGTTGTGTTGATTTACGGGGAGACCGGGACCGGAAAGGAATTGGTCGCCCGGCTGATTCAGGAGCGCCGGTCGGGCGCCGGCCAACCTTTCCTGCGCATGGACTGCGACGATGGGACCTCCGATCCGGCGTCTCTCAAGCAGCGGATCTTCGGATTTGAAGGGCCTTCCGGCGAGGTTCGGGCCGGGACGCTGGAAACGGCCGGGGAGGGTGCAGTTTATCTTCATGGGGCGGAGAGGATGAATTCGGAAATCGCCGTCTTGTTGGCCGAGGCGCTCGAATCCGGCGAATTCCGCCGCGAGGGCGGACGTCATCCGCTTCCCATGAAGGCCGCGGTCATTTTGTCCACAACCGCCGATCTTCAAACAACGCCCATCAAAGAGTTATTCGATCGGGAAAGCACGGCCCTGATCGACCGCGAGCCCGTCCGCGTTCCGCCTCTGCGCGAGCGCTGGGAGGATATCCGCAGCCTCTGCGAGCACTTTCTTTCGCAATATTGCAGCCATCACGGCCTGCGACGTCCGGTCATCGCCGAACAGGCGATGGAAGCCATGGAGAAGTACGCTTGGCCCGACAACATCAAAGGACTCATGAACACCATCGAGTGGCTCATCGCCCGGGAGACCGGAGAGGTTGTTGAAGTGGACGACCTTCCCGGAGCGTTGCGGGGGATTGAGGAAAAGGAGACGGAAGACAGGCCGAAGGTTCAGATCCGAGAGAGGCGGGAATGGGAGGGAGGCGCGCTGCTCGGGCATCTGAAGAAAAACAACGAGAACCTCCGCAAAACGGCTTCCGAATTGGGAATCTCCGAAGGCGACCTGCGCGCCGGGATCGCCGATGGCCGCCCGGAGGCCTCTTCGGGGCGGGTGGGCGCCGGCGTGAGCCAGCGGACCCTGGGAAAAAGCGTCTTGTTGAGCGGCCAAGGGCTCCATTTAGGACTGAAAACCGGCCTGATACTCTCCCCCCTTCCGCCCGACAGCGGGATCCGGTTCGGGAGCATCACAACGGAAGAGACTGTTCCGGCCCATTTGGACAACGTGGTCTCCACGGACTTCGCCACCACCCTTCAGCGGGGAAACGTCAAGGTCCGGACCATCGAGCACCTCATGTCCACCCTGCACGCCTACGGCGTCCACAACCTCTTGATCAAGGTCGAGAACGAGATCCCCATCATGGACGGATCGGCCCTGGAATTCTGCCGGCTCATCGACGAGGCGGGCGTCATCGAGCAGGAGGCGTCCCTTGAACCGTTGAAGGTTCAATCACCCGTTGAAGTGATTTCCGAACGCCCCGGACAGGAGACCGCGGTGTTGAAGATCGAGCCCCACGCGAAATTCAAAATCGAATTCCAATTCCTCCTGCCCAAGCCCATCGGGATGCAGGAGTTCTCCTACACCTTGGACGGACCCGAATCCTTCCGGGACGCCATCGCCCCGGCCCGGACGTTCGGCGAGATCAAAGAGGCCGAGCGGCAGGGCAGGCGCGGGCTGAT
>JASLXW010000095.1 GCA_030740135.1 Nitrospinota bacterium | reverse complement strand
CACGAATGGACCGTCGGGTTAAAATTTTCTTAGAATTCGAGGGGAGAATGGCGCGGTCCGGAATTGCGGGTTAAATAGCGATTGGTTGTCGGTCGATTCCGCCGAACCCGCCTTGTCGGGTGGCTGGAAAGGGGGATTCCAGGCTGGTCGCGGGGAGATTCGGATGTTACTTCCTCTCAAAGACGATAATCCGACCCGGATCACGCCTTACGCCACGTATGTTTTCATCGGGTTGAACCTCCTCGGCTTTTTTATGGAGCTTCAGGCCCCCAGTGTTATAACGCAACGGAAGCTGGTCCTGTCGATGGGGGCCATTCCCGCTCGGTTTCTCCACGATGTCGTGGTTCGGGATTATTTTCTTCCCGCCTGGCTGACGCTTTTCACCTCCCTGTTTCTGCACGCGGGATGGCTCCACCTCGGCTCGAACATGCTCTACCTGTGGATATTCGGCAACAACGTGGAGGAATACCTGGGGCATGGGCGGTTCGCAATCTTCTATCTCCTGTCCGGGGCGGCGGCGACCTGGGGCCACATTCTGGTGAATCCATCCTCCGTGACGCCCTTGATCGGCGCCAGCGGAGCCATCGCGGGCGTGTTGGGCGCTTACATCCTGCTTTATCCCCGACATCAGGTGAGGTGCCTGTTGTTCGTGTTCATTCTGGTCCAGTTCATCAAGCTTCCCGCAGTCTGGGTCTTGGGGTTCTGGTTTGTAATTCAACTGTTTCAGGGTACGATCTCATTGGGAGCGGCGACCTCCGACGGCGTCGCCTGGTTCGCCCACATCGGCGGCTTCGGCGCTGGCCTGTTGCTGATCCAGATGGCGAGGAAGTTCGGGTGGAACGAATACAGAAACTGGTCGTAACGCTGGGGGCCGCCGCTTTGCTCGCCGCCGCTCCGATGGCCTCCGCGCGGGCGCAACCCCGGGCGCTGGACGCCATCGTGGACGGTGTCCAGGACCGCTACCAGAAGACTCAGTTCTTCCAGGCCCGTTTTCAGCAAACGTCCGCCTTGGCCTCATTGGACGAGAAACAGGAATCGCGCGGCCGGGTCTTTATCCGCAAGCCGGGAATGATGAGATGGGTCTATGAATTCCCGGAGAAGCAGCTCCTTGTGAGCGACGGCCTGAATTACTGGGTCTACACGCCGCGGCAAAAGCAGGTCATCCTGACCCGGTTCGGCGACGCGTTTCGCTCGAAGACGCCGCTCGCCTTTCTGGCCGGCAACGGAAAGATTTGCGATGAGTTCGACGTCCGATTCGCAAAGAAACCGCCGAAAACCGAGGACGGCCCGTCCGCCGATCACCGTCTGGTTCTCACACCCAAGGCGGCGCATCCCGGTTTGAAGGAGATCCTGTTGGAGGTTCGCAGGGAGGACTTTCTGATTGTCCGCAGCGCCCTGATCGACCCGTTCGGAAATGTCACGGACATCCGTTTCGAAGAGATCCGCGTGGATAAGATTCCTCCCCTGGAGCTTTTCACCTTTCGGATTCCCCCGGGCGTCGAGGTCGTCAGGCCGCCCCGCCTGCCGGGGAATTCCCAGTGATTGGACCTGATTTGAGGATCCGCCATTGATCGCGACCATCGTTATTGCCATCTTGATTTTGGGCGTTCTCGTCTTGGTCCACGAGCTGGGCCATTTCCTGGCCGCCAAGCAGTTCGGCATCGGTGTCGAGAAATTCTCCCTGGGATTCGGCCGGAAGCTCATCGGCAAAAAGCACGGCGAAACCGAGTACATGATTTCTCTCATTCCGTTGGGCGGGTACGTCAAGCTCATGGGTCAGGAGGTGAGCGACTTTCCCGTGAAGAAGCAGGATCGGGATGACGGCGGGGAGACCGTCGATGCGGAGCCCCCCGATCCGGCGGTTCCGCCCGAAAAGTCCTTCGCCCTTCGCCCCGTCCGCCAGCGGCTGTGGGTGGTCCTCGCCGGTCCGGTCTTCAACCTGATATTCGCCGTCCTGGTCTTCTGGGGGGTCAGCCTGGCCGGGACGCCGTATATCGCCCCGTCCATCGCGAAAGTTTTTTCCGGCAAGCCCGCGCATCTCGCGGGCATGAAGCCCGGAGATGAGGTCCTCGCCATCAATGGAAAGCGCGTCAAGCGGTGGGACGAACTCGTGAAGGCTGTGCGCGGAAACGTGGAAGGGGCTCTGGATTTCAGGATTCGCCGGGGCGAGCGCGAGCTGAATCTTCGCATCCGTCCGGAGGTGGTGTCCAGGCCGACCCTGACGGGAAAGCCCTTTAAACGGAAAATGATCGGTGTTCAGACCGAAGGCATCCTCCGGCTCGGCGCTTATCCCGATGGAAAGCCTCCGGACCCCATCATGGCCATGGGCCGCGCGCTGGGGCAGGTGTGGGGGATCATCGCCCAGACCGGACAGGCCGTGGGCCTGATCTTCCGCGGCGCCGTGCCCGTGCGGGATGCCCTCGGCGGCCCCATCATGATCGGGGAGCGGGCCGGCTGGCACTGCCAGGCGGGGGCGGTGAACTGCCTCTTTTTCGCCTCTTTTCTGAGCATCAACCTGGCGATCCTCAATCTTCTCCCCATCCCCGTACTGGACGGGGGGCACATTTTCTTCTACCTTATAGAGGGGGTCCGGCGGAAGCCGTTGAACCTGCGAACCCGAGAAGTCGCTCAACAGGTGGGGTTCTTCTTTATCATCCTGCTGATGGTCTACGCCTTTTACAATGACATCATGCGCTTCATGGCGCCAACACCGTGAGAACGATGTGACGGGGATTATGGAAAAAAGTCGCGCAACCAAACCGATCTTCGTGGGGAGCGTCCAGGTGGGCGGAGGCGCCCCGGTGGTCGTACAGTCCATGTGCGACACGGACACCCGCGACACCCTGGGCACCATGCGGCAGATCAACGCCCTGGAGGAGGTCGGCTGCGAGATGGCCCGCGTCGCCGTTCCGGACATCTCCGCGGCCCGGTGCATCCGGACCCTGAAGGCGGGGACCGGCATTCCGCTCATCGCGGACATACACTTCGATTACCGCTTGGCCCTTGAAGCCCTGAAGGGGGGGATCGATTGCCTGCGGATCAACCCGGGCAACATCCGCGCTTTGGGGGGCGGGGAGCACAAGGTCGAGGAGCTGGCCCGCGCCTGCAACGACCTGGGGACGCCCATCCGAATCGGCGTCAACGCCGGCTCCTTGGAAGTCGAGCTCGTGGACAAGTACGGCGGTCCGATGGCCGAGGCGATGGTGGAGAGCGCGCTGCGCCACGTCGAGCTGCTGGAAAGATACAACTTCGACATGATCAAGATCTCCCTCAAGGCGTCCGATGTCTGGCGAACCGTCGAGGCGTACCGGCTCATCGCCGCCAAGGTGGACTATCCCCTTCACCTGGGCGTGACCGAGGCGGGCGCCCACGTCACGGGGGCGATCAAGACCACCGCCGCCTTCACGATCCTTTTGACCGAGGGGATCGGCGACACGCTGCGCGTCTCGTTGGCCGCCAGCCCCCTGGAGGAAGTCAAGGTCGGCTACGAGATCCTCAAATCGCTCGAGCTGCGCCATCACGGCATCAACGTTGTGGCGTGCCCCACTTGCGGGCGGATTCAGATTGACGTAGAGGACCTCGCCAACCGGCTGGAGAAGGGCCTGGCCCACATCAAGTTCCCCGTCAGCGTGGCGGTGATGGGGTGCGAGGTGAACGGGCCCGGAGAAGCCAAGGACGCGGATATCGGCATCGCCGGAGGCAAGGGCGAGGGGATGATCTTCAAGAGGGGGGGGAAGTTTCGCAAAGTCAAAGAGGCCGATTTCTACGACGTGGTTGTCGAAGAGGTGGAGCAGATGGCCGCTGAAGGCCAACTCGCCGCCCAGCAGGCGTCAGGGGAAACGGATGAAGCGCCCCCGTGGGAGCCTCCGCTCCCCGAGGGGATTAAAGTCCGGCTTCCCGTCATTCCGTAGACCGTCGGCGAAGCGCGTATGTGCTTCATGTCTCGAATGCATTCCGTTGACCACCTCCAATCCGTTGACGGGGCTGCTCAGGTCCTGCCCAATCGCGCGATTGCAGACCGAACACACAGGCGGAGGCTGAAGCCCCGGCCCTGCAATGCGATCGGGGATTTCTCGACGGCCTGCCCTGTGTTCGGCGGTGAAAGAAACAGGGTTGTGCGAAATCCGCCTTAACCCCCTCGACCCGGAGCCCAGCGTGCGCTACTCCCGCCTCTTTCTTCCCACCCTGAAAGAAGACCCCGCCGAAGCCGAGGTGGTCAGCCACACGCTGATGGTGCGGGCGGGCCTCATCCGGCGGGTGGCGGCCGGGGTGTACAACCTCCTTCCGCTGGGTCTCCGCGTCCAGCAGAAGGTCGAGCGGATCGTCCGGGAGGAGATGAACCGGGCGGGCGCGCAGGAGGTCCTGCTGCCCGTTTTGCTCCCGGCCGAGCTCTGGCGGGAGACCAGCCGGTGGGAGGCGTACGGCAAGGAGCTGATGCGCGTCAAGGATCGCCATGACCGCGAGTTTTGTCTCGGCCCCACGCACGAAGAAATCATCACCGACATGGTCCGGCGCGACGTGCGGTCTTACCGGGACCTGCCCCTGAACCTCTATCAGATCCAAACCAAGTTCCGGGACGAGATCCGTCCGCGGTTCGGTGTGATGCGGGGGCGGGAATTCACGATGAAGGACGCCTACAGCTTCGACCGGGATGGGGCGGGAGCGGAGGAGAGCTACCGGGCCATGTTCGACGCGTACCACCGGATTTTCACCCGGTGCGGCTTGAGCTTCTCGGCGGTGGAGGCCGATACGGGGCTGATCGGGGGATCGTTTTCGCACGAGTTCATGGTTCATGCCGACACGGGCGAGGAGGCCGTCACCGTCTGCGACGCCTGCGGATACGGCGCGAACGTGGAGCGGACGCCGCTTGATGAAGAGGCTGGCGGGATTTCACCCGACGGGCCGGCGGAGGAAGGGGAGGGGGACGGAGGCGATACCCTTGCGGCGATCAAGCCCCGCAAGGTCCACACCCCGGACGTGACGACGGCCGAGGACGTGGCGCGGTTCTTCGGCCGCGGCCTGCACCGGCTTGTGAAGACGCTCATTTACGAAGCCGACGGCGTCCCGGTCGCCGTGATGATACGCGGGGACTTCCAGGTCAATGAGACCAAGGTGAGCCGCCGCCTCGGGGCCGCCGAGCTCGTCCTTGCGGGAGAGGAAGCGACCGTCCGGGTGACGGGGGCGCCGGTGGGATTCGCCGGACCCCTCGCGTTGAAGGAAAATGTTCCCATCCTTTGCGATTTCAGCATCAAGGGGCAAGAGAGCCTTATCGTCGGCGCGAATGAGAACGACCACCACTATGAAGGCGTGCGGCCGGAGCGTGATTTCGAGGTGAAGGAATATGCCGACTTGCGGCAAGCCCGGGAGGGTGATCCTTGCCCCCGATGCCGCGCGCCGTTGCGGATCCTGCGGGGAATCGAGGTGGGGCACGTTTTCAAGCTGGGAACCAAGTACAGCGAGGCCATGGGCGCGACGTTTCTGGATGAAAAGGGGGAGGCGCGGCCGACCGTCATGGGCTGCTACGGGATCGGCATCGGGCGGACCGTGGCCGCCGCGATTGAGCAGAATCACGATGAAAACGGCGTCATCTGGCCCGGCTCCATCGCCCCCTTTCACGTCGTCCTGATCCCGATCAGCGTGAAAGACGAATCGGCCGCGAGGGCGGTGGAAGAAATCTACGCCGCGTTGTGCGAAGCTTCCGTTGAAGTCCTTCTGGACGACCGGGACGAGCGGCCCGGCGTGAAATTCAAGGACGCGGACCTGATGGGCGTCCCCTTTCAGTTGATTATCGGTCCCAAGGGGCTGGCCGAAGGCAAGGTGGAGCTGAAACCCCGAAGAGGGGGGGCGAAAGAGTTCATCGATTTGGACCGAGCCGCGGAGACGGTTCGTCTGCGGGTCGCTGAAGCCCTTTCCCCGGCGGGCGCGGAGGGAGCGGCTTTTTCATAAGCGCGTCCGATCTTTTTCCCGCCGGGTCCCGGCTTAAATTTTCTTTGAATTTCTCCGCAGGCGGTGCTACATTAGGCATAACTTTGGTATCCTGTGCCGGAGTGGGTCAAGGTCGCCCACTCTTTTTTTTGACCTGATTGTTCGGGCCGGAGAGAGGCGGGCTGGGGAAATCCCGGCTCCTGGAGGAGGTTGACCCGGCCGGGGCGGGAACGGGAGAGGTCCATTGCTCGCCGGGGAGCTGAGAGGCCGGCTCTGGCCCGTCGTGGAGCCCATCGTGGAAGATGAGGGGCTGGAGCTGGTCGAGGTGGAGTTTGTTCACCAGAACGGCTCGTGGGTCCTGCGGATTTACATGGACGCGCCCGGCGGTGTGCGGATCGAGGATTGCGAGCGCGTCAGCCGCAGATTGAGTCCGGTGCTCGACGTGGAAAACCTGATCCCCCACCACTACACGTTGGAAGTGTCCTCTCCCGGCGTTCCGAGGCCGATTCGAAAAGCGCGCGACTTCGAGCGCCTTTCCGGAGAACGGGCCCGAATAGACATGGCCCTTCCGATGAACGGCCGAAAGCGGTTCACGGGAGAGTTGGCGGGTGTATCCGGCGGTTCGGAACCCGCCGTGGCCTTAGCGTTGGATGACGGAGAGATGGTTCATCTTCCCCTGACCCGAATCAAGCGGGCGCACCAGGAAATCGAGATCTGAGGCGGCGGTTGCGATGCCCTGAGGCATCCGGAAGCCTTTCAGGAGAGAAACACCGTGAACCAAGAGCTCATGCTCGTTCTAGGTCAAATCCAGCGCGAAAAGGGCATCGATCAGGAGGTCCTCATCGATGCCGTCAAATCCGCCGTGGTGTCGGCTTCGCGCAAATACTACGGTCCGACGGCCGAGATCGACGCCACTTTCGATCCGGAAACCGGATCGATGGACCTGTTTTGTCATAAAACAGTCGTCGATGAAGTCATCGACCCGGACATGGAAATCTCTCCGGAAGACGCCGCCGACTATCTTGAAAAACCCACGGTCGGGGACGTGGTCGACATCCGGATTCCCTATGAGGGTTTCGGCCGCATCGCCGCCCAGACGGCCAAGCAGGTCATTCTTCAGCGCGTCCGCGAGGGCGAGCGGGAAATGATCTACGAGGAGTATAAGGACCGTGAGGGAGAGTTGATCAACGGGACCGTCTCCCGCGTTGAAAAGGGGACGATCTACGTGGACATGGGAAAGGGGGAGGGTGTGCTTCCCCGAAGGGAGCAGGTGTTCCGGGAGGTTTACCGGCGGAGCGATCGGATCCGGGCGTACCTGTTGGAAGTCCGCCAGGCGACCCGAGGCCCGCAGATCATTCTCTCCCGCACCCACCCCGGCCTGGTCATCCGGCTATTCGAAATCGAAGTCCCCGAAATTTATGAGGGGATTGTGGAAATCAAGACCGCCGTGCGAGAGCCCAGCGGCCGGACGAAGCTCGCGGTGCTCTCCCATGACCGGGACGTAGACCCGGTCGGGGCCTGTGTCGGCATGCGGGGCTCCCGCGTCCAGGCCATCGTCCAGGAGCTTCGGGGGGAGAAGATTGACATCATCCCCTGGTCGGAGGATATCCAGACCCTCGCCGGCAACTCCTTAAGCCCCGCGAAGATTTCACGAATCGTCCTGGCAGAGGCTGAAAACACAATGACCGTCGTTGCACCGGACGATCAACTGTCCCTGGCCATCGGCAAAGGAGGCCAAAACGTCCGGCTGGCGGCGAAGCTGCTCAAGTGGCGAATCGACATCAAAGGCGAGACCGAATACCAGGCGGAGCAGCTGGAAAGAGCGGATTTGCTTCTCGCCGGCGTGGGGGCGAGTCGGGCGAAGACTCCCTTGACGGAATTGGAGGGTCTCGGGCCCAGAACGGCCGGTCTCCTCGAAGAGCATGGCATCAAGAACATCGAGCAGCTCAAGGAGACTTCGCCGGAGACAATGGTCGAGATTCCGGGAATCGGCCTGAAAAGCGCGGAGGTCCTCATCGCCCGGGCCAATGCGTACATCGAGGGGCACGCCGAACCCGAGCCGGAAGAGCCGGTCGCGCCGGAGGGCGGAGAGGATGAGGCTTCCGAAGAGACGTCCGCCGATGAGCCGACGACGCCGGAGGCCCTCACGCTGGAAACCGGGGATGTAATCCCGGAGGAGTCGAGCGGGGTCCCGCCGGCGGAGACCGAAAATCCCGAGTCCGGAGAGGATGAAGAGGAGTCCGGAGAGCCGGAATCCGCTCTCGCGGCGGCGACGCCGGAAGCTTCAGCCGAGGATGCCGAGGATGAAGGCGCGCCGGAAGATGCGTCCCAGGGAAAAGAACCGCCGGCTCAACCCGACTCGGAGGCGAAAGAAGAGTTGTAATCAGCCTCCTGGATTCGGAACACGCTTTTTTTCAGGGAGTTATCAGAAAGGGGCAACCGTCCCGCCTGTGATATAATTCAGAGCGACCTGCCGGAATCCCCGAGGTCGCTGGAGCTTTTGATGGCTGGAATCAAGATTTACGAATTGGCCCGAGACATCGGGATGCCGAGTAAGGACTTGGCGGCCTGGGCGCTGGAAGCGGGTTTCTCCGTCAAGACTCACATGAGCTCGGTGGATGAAAAGACCGCGAAAGAGATTCGTGCGGGCATGAAAAAATCCGTGCTTGTCACCGGATCCAAATCGGACGCGGCCAAGAAGGCCCCGACCAAGAAGTCAGAAACGACGAAGAGGCCGGCGCCTGCAAAGACAAAGAAGGCCGATCCAAAAAAGCCTTCCGGCGCGGCCAAGACCCAAGCGAAGACCCCCGTCAAGAAAACGAAGACCAAAGTCAAGCCGGCGGATGAAAAGGTCGAAGCCGGCGCCGAGAACGGCATCGACGAGCTGGAGGCGTTGGAACGCCAGTTGGAGACCTTGGCTGAGCAGGAAGCGACAAAGGCCCCGCCGAAGGTCGAAACACCCGTTGAGGAGGCGACGCCCGAGCCTC
The DNA here is from genome assembly GCA_030740135.1 of Nitrospinota bacterium. The sequence goes on along the minus strand of JASLXW010000095.1, from coordinate 1,983 downwards.
CCCAACCCGAGGAACCCGCCGCCGAAGAACCGGCGGCGGAGCCCGTGGTCGCCGAGGCGGAGCCCGAGCCTGCCGCCCCGCCGCCGGCCGCGGTCGAGGAGGAAGCCCCGTCGGCCCCCCCCGAATCCCCGGGGGATGAGACGCCTGAACCCGAGGATTCCCTGGAAGCGCCCCCCGTTGAAGCGACAAAGATTCTTCTCCCCGAGGCCCGGACCGTTAAGGAGCTTGCCGATCTGCTCGGCAAAACGACGGGCGACGTCCTGATGAAGATGATGGGCAAGGGGATCGTCTCCAATGTGAACTCATTGGTGAACAACCAGACGGCGATGGAATTGGCCCGGGAGTTTGGTTTTGATCCCGAGCTCGCCGAAGCGGACGTCGACGCCGACATTGAAGAGGACGAAGAGGAAAAAGAAGAAGACCTCGTTCCGCGTCCGCCGGTCGTCACCGTCATGGGCCACGTCGATCACGGAAAGACTTCCCTGCTCGACTCGATTCGGCAAACCAACGTGACGCAAACCGAAGCCGGAAACATCACCCAGCACATTGGGGCCTATCACGTAACCGTGGACAAAGGGACCATCGTCTTTCTCGATACGCCGGGCCACGAGGCCTTCTCCGCCATGCGCGCCCGAGGCGCGGAGGTGACCGATATTGTCGTTCTCACCGTCGCGGCCAATGACGGCGTGATGCCCCAAACCCGGGAAGCCGTTGACCACGCCAGGGCGGCGGGCGTTCCGATTGTCGTCGCCGTCAATAAGATCGACCTCGCTGACGCCGACCCGGAGAAGGTCCGGCGGGAGTTGAGCGAGCTCGGCTTGGCGCCGGAAGCGTGGGGGGGTGAGACGATTTACGTGGATGTGTCGGCCAAGGAGCGGCTGAACATCGGCGGCCTGCTGGAGATGATCCTCCTCCAGTCGGAAATCATGGAGCTGAAGGCGAATCCCAACCGGCGGGCGAAATCCATCGTGCTGGAAGCCGAATTGGACCGGGGCCGCGGCCCGGTGGCCAGGATTCTGGTCCAGCAGGGAACCCTTAAGCTGGGCGATCCGTTTGTCACCGGCCTTCATCATGGCCGGGTCCGCGCCCTCGTCAACGATGAAGGCCGAAAGGTGGAGTCCGCCGGTCCGTCCATGCCGGTGGAGGTCTTGGGGCTGTCCGGCATTCCCCAGGCCGGGGACAGCTTTGTTGTCGTGGAGGACGAGCGCCAGGCCCGCCAGATTGCCAACCAACGGATGCAGCGCAGGCGCCAGGAAGACCGGGGCTCGACGGTTCGGGTCACCCTGGAGGACCTCTACCGGGGCGTCCAGGAGGGTTTTGTCAAAGAGCTTCCCATTGTGCTGAAGGCCGATGCCCAGGGGTCCATCGGGGCCCTTCAGGACGCCTTGGAGGGCCTGGGCGGGGAGGAAGTTCGCGTGCGCGTGATCCACAGCTCGGTTGGCGGGGTCACCGAGTCGGACGTCATGTTGGCCTCGGCCTCGAACGCCCTCATCATCGGGTTCCATGTCCGTCCCACCCCGCAGGCGGCCGTGTCCGCCCAGCGCGAAGAAGTCGAAATCAGGCTCTACAACGTCATCTATGAGGTCATCCAGGAGATGAAGGCGGCCATGAGCGGACTCCTCGATCCGACCATCAAGGAGACCGTCCTCGGCCGGGTCGAGGTTCGGGAGGTGTTTCACATTCCGCGCGTCGGATCCGTGGCGGGCTGTTACGTGACCGATGGGACCGTTCAACGCAATGTGTCGGCGCGCGTCATCCGTGATAACGTCGTGGTCTATGAAGGCAAGGTCGGCTCTTTGCGCCGCTTCAAAGAAGATGTGGCCGAGGTCAACAACGGCTACGAATGCGGCATCGGAATCGAAAACTTCCAAGACGTCAAGCAGGGTGACATCATCGAGCCTTACGCCTTGGAGGAAGTGGAACGGACGCTGTAAATATAATGGTGATTGGCGTGTGCACCATCGAGTTGAGGATTCATGGGGG
>JASLXW010000094.1 GCA_030740135.1 Nitrospinota bacterium | reverse complement strand
TCCTCTCTCTCTGTTGGCCCCTGGAACTCTACTCCCTACCCAAGGAGATGTCTCACATCTATCTGAACCTATACAGATTTCGGGGGGGCGGATAATCGACTCACCGAATCTCAGTCGTTCGTCGGCCCTTTTCGGGGCCGTTTGACACCCCCTGACCCGGTCCCTATCTTACACGGAAAGATGACCTTTTAACGGATTCGATGCGCCGATCGCGGAATGAGCCCGAACAATACATCCACCCGCGCCATGAAGCTCAGCCATTGACCCGCTTATCTTTGTACGTTCATTGGCCCTATTGCCCGAGCCGTTGTCACTATTGCGACTTCAACGCATACGCCGTCGGCCGAGACCCGTCCCGCCTTTTCGATGAATACCTGACGGCCCTCAAGGCCGAGCTCAAAGGACGACTCGGCCAAATTCACGCAAGGACGGGCGCCCGGCCTCTGAGCGCGGAATCCATTTTCTTCGGGGGCGGGACCCCTTCCCTGGCTCCACCCGAGATGATCGAGGAGATGATCGCCTCAATCCGGAAACGGCTGCCGGTGTCACAGACCGCGGAAATCACCCTGGAGGTAAACCCCGGGACGGTTTCCACCAAGGTCTTGAGCGCGCTCCGGGAAGCGGGAATCAACCGTCTGAGCCTGGGGGTTCAATCCCTGCGAAACGCGGAGCTCCGGTTCCTCGGGCGGCTGCACGATGCCCATACGGCCCGGCGGGCGGTCGATTGCGCCCGCGAAGCCGGGTTTGAGAATTATTCGATCGACCTCATCTACGGCCTGCCGGGCCAATCCCTACGGGAATGGGAGAAATCCCTGGAAGGGGCTCTGGAATTTTCAACCCCTCATTTATCGGCGTATGAGCTGACCCTGGAGCCCGGAACCCCCCTCGCCGGACGCCTGGACTTCACTTTGGACGAAGACCGGTTGAACGAGATGCATCTCCTGACGGAAGAAAGACTCGTATCGGCGGGCTATGAGCATTATGAAATCTCAAACTACGCCCGGCCGGGCTTTCGGTGCCGGCACAACATCCATGATTGGACCGGCGGCGAATGCCTCGGTCTCGGGGCGGGGGCCCATTCCTACCTCAATGGGGCGCGGTCCCGAAACCTCCGGCGGCCGGAGGATTATCAGGCTTCGGTCCTTAGGCAGGGACACGCTGTGGAAGAAACCGAGCGCTTGCCCCCCCGACAGGCGGCCGGAGAAGCGGTCATGCTCGGATTGCGGCTCAAGGAGGGAATCGACCTGGCCGCCGTGGGGGAGCAAACCGGATTTCGGCCCCTGGAGGATTTCGCCGGCCCCCTCGGGGATCTGGTGGACAAAGGGCTGCTCATTCGGGAAGGAAGCCGTATTCGGCTGTCCGATTCCGGAAGGCTTCTGGCGGACGCCGTGGCGGTAAAATTCCTGGGGCCGGGGCCGTGAACGCTTTGCCCCGGGCGCGCCGCTGAGCTATCATTAATATGGGAGGTTATCCAGAGGAAAAATAAAGCGAAATGAATAGACGGCAGGGAGGGATCGATGACGCCCGCAAACCATGACGCAATCCCCGAAAGAATCCTGCTGGGCCCCGGTCCCAGCTTGGCCGATCCGCGCGTGCTCCGCGTCATGAGCCAGCCCATGATCGGATATTTGGACCCGGCCTACCTGGACATCATGAACGAGGTGGCCCGGAACTTAAGGGATACGCTCCAGACAAAGAACGCGGCGACGTTCCCCGTTCAGGGAACCGGTTTCTCCGGCATGGACTCCTGCTTCGGCACGCTCATCGAACCGGGCGACAAGGTCATCATTGCGGTCCTCGGCTTCTTCGGGATCCGGATGTGCGAGATGGCCGAGCGCTACGGGGCCAACGTGGTCCGATTGGACCAGGAATGGGGCAAGGCGTTCGAGCCCGAAACCATCGGGGAGGCCCTCAAAGCCAACCCGGACGCCAAGTTCCTGGCCATTATCCACGCCGAAACCTCCACCGGCGTACTCCAACCCCTCCAGGAGATCGGCGCGCTCTGCCGGGAGCACGGAGTCCTGTTCCTGGTGGACGCGGTGACTTCGGTCGGCGGGGTGGAGCTGGCCGTGGACGATTGGGGAATCGATATCTGCTACAGCGGCTCCCAGAAGTGTCTCGGCGTGCCGCCCGGGTTGGCGCCGGTCACCATCAATGACCGGGCCTTGGGCGTGGTCGCCGAGCGGGCGACGCCGCCCGCGTCCTATTACCTGGACCTGTCGCTCATCAAGGAATACTGGGGGGAGGCGCACGTCTATCACCACACCGGCCCGATGGCCATGGTTTACGCGATGCAAGAAGCCCTTCGAATCATCATGGAGGAAGGGTTGGAGGCGCGCTGGGCGCGGCATGCGCTGAACGGGTCGGCGTTGCGGGCCGGCCTGGAGGCGCTGGGTCTGGTCCTGCACGCCGAGGCGGGTTGCCGCCTGCCTTCTCTCACCACGGTTCGGGTTCCCGAGGGCGTCGATGACGCCGCGCTCCGGGGCCGGCTGTTGAACGAGTTCAATCTCGAGATCGGCGGGGGCCTCGGACCTCTGAAGGGGAATACGTGGCGAATCGGCATGATGGGCTACGCCTCGAAGCGCAGCAACGTCTTGTACCTGCTTTCGGTCCTGGAAACCTTGTTGACCGAAGCGGGCCTTCGTCCGGCGCGGCCGGGCGCGGGAATGGCGGCCGCACAGGAAGTGTATTTGCAATCGGCCGAAGCCCAGAATTGAATCGGCCTGTGATTCGATTCATGACCGGGGGTTAAAAACCATGTTTGGCATCGGCATGACCGAGTTGATGATCGTTCTGGTCATCATCCTCGTGGTCTTCGGCGCCCGAAAGCTGCCGGAGATCGGGACCGGGCTCGGGAAGGGAATCAAGAGCTTCAAGGCGGGCATGATGGGGAAAGAGGAAGACCCCTCGGACACCGATCGGCTTGAGGAGTCGCCCCCCGAGGAAACCGGGGAGCCGAAGCAGACTTAGCCCGCCTCGGGAACGGGGACTCGACCCCTTCGCCCCTCGCGCACGGCCCGAGCAAAGGCCTGCCGCGGGCGGTTCCTGTGGAACCTCCATGAAAGATTTTTTCAAAGTGGCCGCGCCGGTCGAGGTGTTGGCCGTCATCGAACAGTTCGAGCCGCTCTCATCGGAGATCGTCCCCACGACCGACGCCCTGGGCCGGGTGCTGGCCGAGGAGGTCCTCTCTCCAGTGGACCTGCCGGACTTCGAGCGGGCGACCATGGACGGCTTCGCCGTCCGCGCCTCCGACACCACGGGCGCAAGCGAGTCCTCGGCGATCCAGTTCGATTTCGTCGGCGAAGTCCGCATGGGGGAAGTTCCCGGGTTCGGGATCGATCGCGGCCAGGCGGCCAAGATCCCCACGGGCGGGATGCTCCCCAAAGGAGCCGACGCCGTCGTGATGGACGAATACTCCTCGTTCGCCGACGCCCGCACCGTTCAGATCGCCCGCGGCGCGGCCCCCTGGGAAAGCGTCGTCCGCATCGGACAGGACATCCGGCGGGGCGAGAAGATCCTCTCCGCCGGAGACGTGCTCCGCCCCCAGGAGCTGGGCGCGCTGTGCGGTCTGGGGATCACGAGCGTGCCCGCCCGGAGAAAACCCCGGGTGGCGATCCTCGCCACGGGCGATGAGGTGGTCGACCCCGCCGAGACGCCGAAGCCGGGGCAGATCCGCGACATCAACCGGTTCACCCTCAGCGCCCTGACCGCCGCGGCGGGCGGCGTCCCGGTTTCTCTCGGAATCATCGGCGACGACCCCGCGGCCCTGGAAGCGGCCGTGCGCGGGGCCCACCGCGACCATGACGTCGTCTTGATGTCGGGCGGCAGCTCGATGGGGCAGCGGGACCACAGCGTCGAGATCATCGACTCCCTCGGCGAACCCGGCGTGCTCATCCACGGGGTGTCCATCAAGCCCGGCAAGCCGCTCATCATGGGCCGCGTCGGGCCGAAGGCCGTCATCGGCGTTCCGGGACATCCCGTCTCCAACATGATGGTCTTTCAGGTTTTCCTGAAACCGCTTTTGCACCGGCTACAGGGAAGGCGGCCCGATGCCGAGGCGATCTGGGCGGAGGCGGCGCTTTCCCGCAACCTCCCTTCCGCGTCGGGCCGGGAAGATTACATCCGCGTCCGATTGGACCGGACCGAGGACGGCCTCCTCGCCCACCCGGTGCTAGGAAGCTCGAGCATGATCTCCACCATGGTGAAAGCCGACGGATTCATCATCGTCGGGGTGGATTCCGAGGGACTCGTCCAGGGAGAGCGCGTCCGCGTTCACTCCTTTTGACCGAACGCCTCCGGACGGAGACCTTCGGACACCGGAACGGGCCTGACCGCGCAAGGAATAAACAAAGATGAAAACAAGGCGGAAAATGTACCTGGACCGTAAGCCGCTGGAGGAGATTCTTCCCGCGTTTTTGGAAGCCGTCCGCATCCCCGATCCCATTCCCACCGAGCGGGTCTCCATCCCGGACGCCCTCGGGCGGATCACCGGGGAATCCGTCCTGGCCGAAGTCTCCTCGCCTCACTATCACGGGGCCGCCATGGACGGCGTGGCCGTCGAGGCGGCCGCCACCGTCGACGCGAGCGAGAGCCATCCGCTCGAGCTGCGGCTCGGCCCCCGGGTCGCCTATGTGGATACGGGCGATCCCCTCCCGGCGGGGACCGATTCGGTCGTCATCATCGAGAACGTCCAGCCCCTGGACGGGGACCGCATCGAGATCCTCTCCGCCGTCCGTCCCTGGCAGCACGTCCGGACGCTGGGCGAGGACCTGGTGGCCTCCCAGCTCATCCTGCCCCCCGGACACCGGATCCGCCCCTACGACATCGGCGTCCTCCTGGCGGGCGGCCTCACGGAAGTCTCCGTCCGTCGAAAGCCGCGGGTGGTGATTCTCCCGACCGGCACCGAACTCGTTCAGCCCGGACAGGCGCTCGAGCCGGGGGACATCATCGAGTTCAACTCCCGAATACTGGGCGCGTTTGTCCGGGAGTGGGGCGCCGAGTGGGTCCCCCACCCCATCGTTCCGGACGACCCGGACGCCCTGCTTGAAGCGGTGCGCGCGGCCCTGGCCGAGAACGACGTCGTGGTGGTCAACGCCGGCTCCTCCGCCGGGAAGGAGGACTACACCGTCCACGTCTTCGAGACCGTCGGCGAGGTGATCCAACACGGCGTTGCGCTCGCGCCGGGACAGCCGGCCATCTTCGCGCACGCCGAGGGGAAGCCGCTGATCGGTTGCCCCGGGTTCCCGGTCTCGGGCGTGGTCATCTTCAGCGAGTTCGTCCGGCCGTTGCTCGGCCGGCTGATGGGCGTCGCCCCGCCGTCGGGCCCGCGCGTCCGGGCCGAGATCGGCCGAAAGCTGCCGTCCCGGCTGGGTCTGATCGAGCACGTCCGCGTCAAGGTCGGAACCGTCAACGGCCGGACCATCGCCCTTCCCCTTCCCCGGGCCTCGTCCTTGACCACGTCGATGGCGGAGGCCGACGGCGTCGTCCGCGTCCCCCGAAACGTCGAAGGTCTCGGCAAGGGGGCGGAGGTCGAGGTCGAGCTCTTCCGGGGCGCGGAGGCCATCGGCCGAAACATCCTCCTGGCGGGAAGCCACGACCTGGCTTTGGACCTTCTCGGGGTCGCCCTGGCCGAGCGCGTCTCAGGCGTCTCCCTGTCCAAGGCGCCCATGGGCAGCCTCGACGGCCTTCTGGCCCTGAAGGGGGGGGAGGCGCACCTGACGGGCTGCCACCTGCTGGACCCTGATTCGGGCGCGTACAATTTCCCCGCCGTCGCCGAGCACTTCCCTCCCGGCGAGATGGCCCTGGTCAACTTCGTCTACCGGCGGCAGGGCCTCTTGGTCCCCCGGGGAAACCCGCTGGGCATCGCGGGCATCGCCGATCTGGCCCGGGAAGACGTCCGGTTCGTCAACCGGCAGCGGGGCGCGGGCACAAGAATCCTGCTGGACCACCGACTCGAAAAGATGGGGATCGACCCGGACTCCATCCAGGGCTACGACCGCGTCGTGACCACCCACATGGCGGTCGCGGCCGCGGTCGCGAGCGGAGCGGCCGATGTGGGACTGGGCGTCCTGTCCGCCGCCCGCGTTCTGGACCTGGATTTTCTCCCCGTCGGTTGGGAGCGGTATGACCTGGCGGCGCCCCGGGCCTCGCTGGAATCCAGCCTCCTGGGCCCCCTGTTTGATATCCTGAACCATGCGGCGTATCGTGAGAAGGTCCTCTCATTGGGCGGCTATCAGGTCCATCACATGGGCGATGTGCTCGAATCCGATCCGGGACCGCCGCCCGAGACGGAATAAGCGAACGATGCGGAGCGGACGGCCTCAACGGATGGGAACGAAGGGGGAAAGGGGCCGGATGAGCGCCCTCCGGCCGGCGGCCGCGGCCGTTTGCGCGATCCCGCTCTTCCTCGCGCTTTCCGCCGACGGGGCCGAACCGGCCTTGGAACAGATGAAGGTCCGGGGCGTGATTTCCGATCCCCAACGCCGGACGCCCGTTCTGCTTCTGGAAGACGTCAAGACCGGCCGGAAAGTTCTCCCCCTTTGGATCGGCGCCTCGGAGGCGAACGCCATCCTCATAGCGCTTCGGCACAAGCGCGTTCCACGGCCCATGACGCATGACCTGTTGCGGAACCTTCTCCGGGATCTGAAAACGAGGGTGCTCCGGATCACGATCACCGAGCTCCGGGAAAATACATTTATCGCCGCCATGACCCTGCGAGCGGGGGACAAAATTCTCCGTGTGGACAGCCGGCCGAGCGATGCGGTGGCCCTGGCGCTGAGGACGGACGCCCCCATTTTCGTGTCCGCCGGGGTGCTGGCCCGCGCCGGGCACATCCTGCCAAGGGGCGGCTCGCTGACATCCGAGGTGCAAGGGTACGGCCTATCGGTTCAGGAAATCACAGGCGAGCTTCTTCCCCACTTTCGCGGCGCCAGGCCCGGCTCAATCCTGATCGCGAACGTGAGGCTCGAAAGCCGGGGAGCGCGGGATGGTCTAAAGCGTGGGGACGTCGTTCTTCAGGTCAACGACCTCTCGGTGCGGGGGTTGAAGAATTTCATGCACCTGATGCGCTCGGCCCGCTCCCGAAACGAAGCCGTCCGGCTCTCTATCCACCGGGGCGGGAACCGCCTGCGGCTCACGCTGTCCATACAATAAAGGAAGATTCGGCCTCGTCCAATCAGACTCTCCGGAACCTTGATCCGCCGCACGCCAAACAACGCCGGAATCCATGACGGAACCCAAAAACGTCCTGTTCGTCTGTACGGGAAACATCTGCCGAAGCCCGCTGGCGGAGGTCTACCTGAGGAGTCTCATCCACCAGGGGGGGCCGGCGGACGTCACCATCTCTTCGGCGGGGACCCATGCCATGGGGGGAAACCGGACGCCCGAGGAGGGAATCGAGACCGCCGCGCACATCGGCCTGGATCTCGAGTCTCACCGGGCGAAACCCCTGACCCCCGAATTGTTGGAACAGGCCGACCGCATCGTTGTCATGGCGCCCGAGCACGCCGATTTCATTCAATCCCTCTATCCCGAAGCCGCGGACAAGGTTGAGTTTCTGGCGCGCCGCGTCGTCGGGACCGAAGACGATACGATCGCCGATCCGCTCGGGGGGTCCGCCTTTCACTATCGAAGCAGCTACGCCACCATCGCCCAGGCCGTTCAGGCGTTCTATGACGAAACCTTCTCCGCCGCGGGCGCCGCGCCCGTTTCTCCCGGACCCCGGACGCCTCCCCCGGAGCGCGGACGATCCGCCCACGGCCGCCGGGTCCGGGTCGTGGTCCCGGCCTCGGCGGCAAATCTGGGCCCCGGGTACGACACCCTCGGGCTCGCCCTCCAGCTCTATAACCGCGTGACCCTCGAGGAAGCCGAACGGGATGAAGTCCGGGTCTCGGGCGAGGGCGAATCGGCCCTTCCCACGGACGCGACGAACATCGTTTTTCAGGCCGTCGAATCCGTCTTTCAGGACGCGAAGATCGAGCGGCCCCCGCTTCGGCTGACGCTCGAGAACACCATCCCTCTGGCGCGGGGCCTGGGAAGCAGCGCGGCCGCCCGGGTCGGAGGGCTGCTGGCGGCCCGGACTTGGTGCGACCTCTCCGTCGAGCCGGCGGAGGTGCTGAAGGGGGCCGAGGCCCTCGAGGGCCACGCCGACAACGCCGCCCCCTCCCTGCTGGGCGGACTCACAGTGGCGGCGGGCGCGGGAAGCGACCTTCTCGCCGTGCGTGCGGCTCTCTCGGAAAAGATTCAGGTCTCGCTGGCCGTTCCGAATTTCGAGGTCTCCACCCCCGAGGCCCGCGACGCCCTGCCCGAAACCCTGCCCCATGACCAAGCGGTTTTCAACGTCCAGCGGACCGCGCTCCTGATGGTCGCCCTCGCGGAGGGAGACGGCGCCCTCTTGCCGCTGGCCATGCAGGACCGGCTGCACCAGCCCCATCGCGCCCGCCTCATGGGTCCGATCGACGACGCCTTCTCCGCCGCGCGAAAGGCCGGGGCGGCCGGGGTCGCCTTGAGCGGGGCCGGGCCCACCGTCATCGCCCTGTCTATCGCGGGGCAAGCGGACCCTCTCCGGATCGCCCAGGCCATGGCGACCCCTTACAAGGATCAGGGGATCGGCTGCACGCCGCTGACCCTGAAGATCGACCGGGAGGGCGCGCGATCGGAGTCGATCGATCCCCGGGGAAGGCCATGACCGCACGCGCGATTGAATTCTCGCTGTCCACCCGGGGCTTCGGGGACGCGCACGACATCACGGAGCGGGTCGCCGGGTGCGTCGCGGATTCCGAAATCGAGGCCGGAACCGCGACGGTCTTCGTCCCGGGGTCGACGGCGGGCGTGACGACGATTGAATTCGAGGCCGGCGCCGTCTCGGACCTGAAGGCCGCCCTCGAGCGCATCGCCCCCCGTGACATCCCCTATGAGCATGACGCGCGGTGGGGGGACGGAAACGGGTTCTCCCACGTCCGGGCCGCCCTCCTGGGCCCCTCGCTCTCCGTCCCCTTCGTCCAAGGACGCCTCCTCCTGGGAACCTGGCAGCAGATCGTCCTCCTCGACTGCGACAACCGGCCCAGGGACCGGCGGGTGATCGTCCAGGTCGTGGGATAAGGGCCTCCGAAACAATTCCCGGCCCCGCGCTACACCGCTTTCGCGAATGGATGGACTCCCCATCGAATCTCGCCGCTCCGCCTTCCCTTGCGTCCAATGGTTTCCGAGGAATAGGCGTTAGGGGTTCTCTTTCTTTCGGGCCCGGCTGACCAGCGCCCGCCAGCCCGCCAGGCGCTCGCCCACGGTCTTTTCGAAACCCCGGTCCGTGGGGCGGTAGTAAGTCCGGCCGGCGAGGTTGTCGGGCAGATGCGTCTGCTCCGGCGCGAAGGCGTCCTCCTCGTCGTGGGCGTACCGGTAGCCCTTTCCGTATCCCAGGTCGGACATCAAGCGGGTCGGCGCGTTGCGGATGTGGAGGGGGACCGGCTCGTTCATCGTCTCCTGAACGTCGCGCGTCGCCGACCCGTAGGCCCGGTAAAGGGCGTTGCTCTTGGGGGCGGTGGCCAGGTAGACGGCCGCCTGGGCCAGGGCCAGATAACCTTCGGGCGGACCGATGAAGTGAAAGGCGTCCTTGGCGGCGAGGGCCTGCGCGAGGGCGTCGGGGTCGGCCATTCCGATGTCTTCCGAGGCGAAGCGGACCATCCGCCGGGCGACGTACAGGGGGTCCTCCCCCGCCTCGATCATCCGGGCCAGCCAGTAAAGGGCCGCGTCCGGGTCGCTTCCCCGGAGGCTCTTGTGCAGGGCCGAGATGACGTTGAAGTGCTCCTCACCGGCCCGGTCGTAGAGCAGGGCCCGGCGTTGAAGGGCGCCCTCGGCATCCTCCAGGGAGACCCTCCGTCCGCCCTCGCCGTCCGGCTCGGCGGCCAGGGCGGCCATCTCCAGGGCGTTCAGGGCGACGCGGGCGTCTCCGTTGGACATCCTCGCCAGATGCTCGAGGGCCTCCCCGTCCACCTCAACGCGCAGCGGGGCGAGGCCCTTCTCGGATTCGAGCGCGCGAGCCAGAAGGGTCCGGATCTGGTCGTGGGTCAGGGTTTCCAGGACGAAGACCCGGCACCGGGAGAGGAGGGCCGAGATGACCTCGAAGGAGGGATTCTCCGTCGTGGCCCCGATGAGGGTGATCAGCCCCGACTCCACATGGGGGAGGAAGGCGTCCTGCTGGGCCTTGTTGAAGCGGTGGATCTCATCGACGAACAGAACGGTCCGGCGGTTCTGGGCGCGTCGGACCTTGCGGGCGGCTTCGATCATCTCCCGAAGCTCTTTCACCCCGCCCAGGACGGCGCTGAAGGGGATGAAGTGCGCGCCCGTGCGGTTCGCGATGACCCGGGCGAGGGTGGTCTTGCCGCAGCCCGGAGGCCCCCAGAGGAGGATGGAGGTCGGCTCGTCGGCCTCGATGATCCGCCGCAGAACCCGGCCTTCCCCGAGGATTTCCTCCTGGCCGACAAACTCCTCGAGCCGCTCCGGACGCACCCGGTCGGCCAGCGGGCGGGATACTTCATCCTCACCGGTCCCGGCCCGCCCATCCGGCCCGTTCGTCGGTCGCGACTCCGGGGACTCGAACAAATCCATCGGGTCGGACATCACAGCCTCCGCGCAATTTCACGGGAATGATAAAACCGAGAATAGGAGGCGGAAATCGGGAAAGTCAAGCGTGGGTATTCCGCGGAGACGGGATAACGATTCCCTTCCGTTGACTCCCACCAGCCCTCGTGATAATCAGGTTTCCGGCATAAATACGGAAAAGGAGAATTCCGATGCGGAAACAGGTCATCCACACCGACAAAGTTCCCCCGGCGAAGGTCCCGCTCTCCCAGGGCGTCCGGGTGGGCGATATGGTGTACTGCTCCGGCCAGCTCGGCCTGGACCCG
>JASLXW010000093.1 GCA_030740135.1 Nitrospinota bacterium | reverse complement strand
TCTTCTCGCCGAATTCCACCACGAGGTCCCGGATCAACCGGTAGCGGGGGACGGGCTCGACGACCATGTCGTCTTCGAGCGGGATCTGGCAGGAGAGAACGGATTTGCCGTTGACCTTCATCTGGCAGGTGCGGCAGTCCTCGATCCGGCAGGACCACCGGACGGCGAGGGAGTGATCCACCTCTTCCTGGATGTAACGCAGCCCGTCGAGGACCTTGATGCCCTCCCACCAGGGGATGGTGAATTCTTCCAGCCGACCCTCCCGCTCGCCCGCGTCGGGATCCTGGCGGTAGACCTTAAACCGTAATTTGCGGTCGCTCATCGATGACCTCCTTCGGATCGACGCCTGTTACGTGGAGGGGCTCCGTCCGGGTTTGCGCCGAACCGTCCGCCCCACGGCTTAGATAGATGTTCCGGAGCCAGTTTTCGTTGTCCATCGCCAGGCAATCGTCCCGGTGGTGGTTCCCCCGGCTTTCGGTCCGCTCGAGCGCGGCCCGGGCCACCATCATGCAAGTATCCAGTTGGTGGGGCAGAATGATCGCCGTGGACCACTCCAGGTTGAACGTGGCGGCCCGGGTCCCGACCCGGGTCCGGGGCAAAAGCTCTTCCTTGGCCTCGGAAAGCCACGCCAGGGCGGATTTCATGTCTTTCTCGTTCCGGATGACGCCCACCTTCTCCCACATGATCTCCTGCATCTTCTGGCGAAGCCGGATGGGGCTTTCGCCCTTTCCGCCGTCGTCCAGCCAGCCGAAGACGCGCCGGTGCTCGGCCTCGACCTTCGCGTCGGACGGAGCGGCCCCCGCGGTCCGGGCGGCGTAGCCCGCCGCCTCCCGGCCGGCGGCCCGGCCGAAGGTCAGGACGTGCGTGAGGGCGTTTCCGCCGAGGCGGTTCGCCCCGTGGACGCCGCCCTGGATCTCGCCGGCGGTGTACAGGCCTTCGACGGTGGACATCATGTCGACGCCGGTCCGCACGCCGCCCCCCGTGAAGTGCGACTTGGCGCCGACCTCCATCGGCTCTTTGGAGAGGTCGAAGCCCACGCGCTCGCATCGGACCCGGTAGCTTTTGGGAATGGGCTTTCCGCCCTGGAACTTATCGAACTCATAGACCAGGACGTCTTTGGGGACGCCGGTCAGGTCCATGTAGCAGCCGCCGTTGGGGGAGCCGCGTCCCGCGCGGACTTCGCTGTAGATGCCGAACGAGCGGATGTCCCGCGTGGTGTTCCATTTCCGGATGTCGTCATACTTGGCGAGAAAGTCTTCGCCCAGGGCGTTCAGGAATTTGCCGTGCTCCCGGATCTGGGGCCGCCAGCCGGGGAAGTTCGTGATGGTCACGTTGATGTGCGTGATGCGCGGATCGACCTGGGACGGGAGGAACTGGACGAATTCCATGTCCACGAACTCCGCGCCGGCCTCGTAGGCCATTCCGTGGACGTCGCCCCCGCACTCCACCGCGGTCGTCGTGAACCGGTAGGGCCACAGGGTGGCGTATCCGCCGGCGGCCAGGATCACCGCCTTGCACTGGAAAACGATGAACTCCCCCGTTTTCCAGTCGAGCCCGGTCACGCCCCCCACTTTTCCGTCCTCGACCAGCAGGCTCGTCACCAGGATGTTTTCCATCCAGGGAATTTCCAGGCGGTCGATCTCCTTGCGCAACGCCCACATGATCCGCGGCCCGGTCATGAAGCCGTAGTGAACCGATCGCTTGCGCGAATGTCCGCCGGGCGGCCAAACGAGGTCGAATTTTCCATCCTGGTCTTTGCGAAAGGTCTTGCCTCCCCCCCATTCATCCAGCTCATAGAGGGTTTCGGGGGACTCGTTCGCGTAGCGCTCGACGAGGCGCTGGTCGGGCATGCAGTAGCCGCCGATGACGGTGTCCCGGAAGTGCAGGTCCGGGGTGTCGTCGTCGCCCACGGCCGCGGTGCAGGTGTGGCCCGCGGTGATGGTGGCCCCGCTGCGGCCGAAGGTGCCGCGATCGAGGATCAGGACCCGGGCGCCGCCGCTTCTCGCGTGAATGGCGGCCTCCCCCCCGGCGCCGCCCGAGCCGACGACGATGACGTCCGTCTCCACAACGCGATGGATTTTGGAATTCAACGTGGCGACCTCCTACCGGGGGCAAGGAACGAGCCGGGCGAGGGACACGCGCCCGGGAAAGCCGGATGTCTCAACGGATCATGCCGGATTTGACCAGAGCACCACCGCATGACGGAAGCGACGGCCCGGAGAGAAAAGCTTGACGGGCTCGGAAGGGCTTCGGTAGCATGAGCCTGGGTTTCGCACAAAAACCCGGAAGTCATCATTCATGAACCCCGGCGGGGTGTCAAGGTCTGTCCCGGTCGCCTCCCCGAAGAATCCGTCGACTCGCTTCCGGCCTTCCCGGGTGGTTCCGCCATGCCGAATCCGCTCACGCAGCGACTTCGCGAAAGCCTCGAAGGCCTCAAGGCCGAGAAGCGATTCAGGACCATTCCCATTCTCCAGAGCGAGCAAAAGGCCCACGTCCGCCTGAACGGCCGGGACGTCGTCATGCTTTCCTCCAACAACTACCTGGGACTGGCCGACCACCCCAAGCTCAAGGAGGCGGCCCGGGAGGGGATTCAGCGCTACGGCTGCGGGACGGCGTCGGTCCGGTTCATCTGCGGAACGATGGACATTCACCGCGAGCTCGAGGCGGAGATCGCCGCGTTCGTCGGCGCGGAGGACGCGCTCCTCTACTCCTCCTGCGCGGCCGCCAACGAGGGGCTGATCCCCGCGCTCATGGGCGAGGGAGACCTGATTTGCAGCGACGGGCTCAACCACGCCAGCATCATCGACGGCATTCGCCTGAGCCGCGCGGCGCGGCACATCCACCCCCACCGGGACTTGGCGGCGCTGGAAGCCGGGCTCACGGCCCATGCCGACGCCGGCCTCAAGATGGTCGTGACCGACGGGGTGTTCAGCATGGAGGGGGATCTGGCCCCGCTTCCGGAAATGGCGGACCTGGCGGACCGGCACGGGGCGTTCCTGGTGGTGGACGAATCCCACGCCCTGGGGATCCTCGGAGAGAACGGCCGGGGAACGGCCGAGCACCTCGGCGTCGAGGATCGCGTCCGGATCCAGACCGGGACGCTGGGCAAATCGCTGGGGGGCGCCATGGGCGGATACGTGGCCGGAAGCCGCGACCTGATCGACCACCTGACGCAAACCTCGCGGCCTTACATCTTCTCCAACGCCCTCCCCCCGGCGATCGTGTTCGTCGCCCTCGCCGCCCTGAAGCTGATCCGGGAGGACCCCTCCCCCCGCGAGCGGCTGCGGGGAAGCACCGCGTACTTCCGCCGGGAAATGGGGACTGCCGGCTTCAACATCATCCAGGGGTTCCACCCCATCGTCCCCGTCCTGATCGGCGACACCCCCAAGGCCCTGGAGATGAGCGCGGCGCTGTTCGAGGAGGGGATCTTCGTGACCGGGTTCGGCTTTCCCGTAGTCCCCAAGGGGGAGGCCCGCCTGCGGGCGCAGATCTCGGCCGCCCACACCCGGGACGACCTGGACCAGTGCCTGGAGGCCTTCCGCGCCGTCGGCCGGCGTTTCGGCGTCATGTAGGCGATCCGACACCGGTTCGTTCCGGGGTCCGGACCAAATTTCCAAGAATCCAAAATCACCCATCCCCCCCCAGTTGTTGAAACCGGGATTTCGCGTGAGACATGAGGAGAGAGTCCAAAATGGCCGGTAAGGGCAAGGAAACCCAGGTTTACGTCAACGGAAAGTTTTACCCCGAAAGCCGAGCCTCGGTTTCGGTTTTCGACCACGGCCTTCTATACGGGGACGGCATTTACGACACCCTTTGCTCGTGGAACCGTTCCATCTTCCGGCTGCGGGAGCACATCGACCGCCTCTACCGCTCGGCCCACGCGGTCATGCTCAAGATCCCCCTGTCCAAAAAGAAGCTCTCGGAGACCATCGTCGAGACAGTCCGCCGATCGGGGTTCCGAAACGCCTACGTCAAGTGCCTCGTCACCCGGGGCGTGGGCCCTCAGCCGCTATTGGATCCCCGCGGATGTAAGCCGACGCTGATCATCTTCTGTCGGCCCTACATGTGGCTGACCGGGAGCAGCAAGGGCATCGGGGTCCGGTGCAAGATTACACAGACCCGGCAGATTCCCAACGACGCCCTGAGCCGGCAGGTGAAGAACCTGAACTATCTCAACTTCGTCCTGGCGAAGATTGAAGCCATCGAGACGGGATTCGACAACGCCCTGTTGCCCAATCTGGCCGGCGAGGTGCTCGAGGGGCCGGGGCTCAATCTCTTCCTGGTGAAAGATCGCGTCCTGGTGACGCCGCCCGCGGGAGAAATCCTCGAGGGGATCACCCGGACGGTCATCTTCGATATGGCGGCGGAGCTGGGCATCCCGGTCCGGGAGGAGAGCCTCACCCCTTACGACTGCTACACGGCGGACGAAGCCTTCTTCTGCAGCACGGCGGGGGGGGTCGTCCCCATCACCAATATCGACGGACGGAAGATCGGGTCCGGGAAAATGGGCCGCATCTCCAAGGTCCTGGAGAAGACCTACTTCAAGTGGCTGGAGTCCGGGCGCGACGGCACGCCGGTGAAGGCGTAATCCGCATCCGTCACTCCCTCCCGTTTTGGGGATTCCGGGTCAACCGCGTCCGAAGAGGTCGAGCTGGGCGCCGGCGGGCCATCTGAACGCCCCCGTCGAGAGGTTCGGCTTGCCGCCCGACAACCCGGCTTTCCGGCGGGCCACGGAGAAGAGGTTCTCGATCTGTTCGGCAAAAACGCCCTCCCCCTTCATCCTGGATCTGAAGCGCGGATCGTTCAGCCAGCCGCCCCGAATGGCGCGCACCCGGTTCAGCACCTTTTCCTTCCGGTCGGGAAAATGACGGCTCAGCCAATCCTCGAACAGGGATGAAACGCCGTAGGGCAGCCGGAGAAGGATGTAGCCCGCAAACCGCGCGCCCGCCCCGGCGGCCGCCGATAGGATCGACGGAAGCTCGTGGTCGGTCAGCCCCGGAATGACGGGCGCCACGAGAACGCCCGCCGGAACCCCCGCCGCGGCCAGGATCTCAATCGCCTCCAGCCGCCTTTGGGGGAGGGACGCCCGCGGCTCCAGATTCCGGCTGAGGCGGGCATCCAGCGTCGTGACCGACAGGCAGACGGCCGCCGCGCCGCTTTGGGCCAGGTCGGCCAAGAGATCGACGTCGCGCGTCACGAGACGGTTTTTCGTGATGACGACAACGGGGTTCCGGAACTCCAGGAAGACTTCGAGGCATCCCCGCGCGATTCCCAAGCCCCGCTCGGCCGGCTGGTAGGGGTCCGTCGCCCCGGACAGCGCGACGACGCGGGGGGTCCACCCGGGAGACGACAGGGCCTTCCGCAACAGGGCGGGCGCCTTCTCTTTGACCAGGATCTTCGTCTCGAAATCGAGGCCCGCCGAATAGCCCAGATATTCGTGCGTGGGCCGGGCGTAACAATACACGCAGCCGTGCTCGCATCCCCGGTACGGATTGACGCCGGCGTCGAAGCCGATGTCCGGACTGTCGTTGCGGGCAATAATGGAGCGCGAGGGATCTTTCAGGAAAACGGTTTCGGGCGCGCAGGCGTCGTCCGAAACGTCATCCGGATCGACGAATTCATCGTCCCGAACGTACTCGAGCCTTTCGAAGCGGTTCTTGGGATTCCCGGCGGCGCCGCGGCCGCGTATCGATTGGGGGCTCCCCTGCATCCCAAACTCCCGGAAAGGCCGGCGAAAGAGGCGTTTCGTGTTATTTTCGTCTTCATCGGCCAATCTGTCAAGGAAGGCCCGGAACAACGCCTCATCGACAGGCCGCCCCGCTCAACCCGAGCCGATTCATCAGGGTCGGCGTGTCCGCGCGACGCTTCAACATCTCTGTGAAATCCATGTATGATGACTTCCGCTTCACTGTATTTTCCGATTTAATCACCTTTACGCGGATTGGGTGCGCGCAGCTTGCGGAATCACAATACGGCCATCAGCAACCCGGCGGTTCGGGCCGAAACGACGCCCCGGACGAAGCCGGTGAATTATCCGCAGCTTTTCCTGCTGGCCTCCAGCCACTTCATGCTGGACGCCTACAGCGGATCTTTGTCCCCCATTTTGCCTTTGCTGATCGCCAAGTTCGGACTTTCCCTGACCCTGGCCGCCCTTCTCCTGTCGGCGTACCAACTGCTCGCATCGACGGGACAGGCCTTGTTCGGCTTCCTGGCGGATCGATTCCCCGGATTCAACTTCAGCGTGTGGAGCCTGGTCATCACCGGGACGTTCATCAGCGCGATGGGCTGGGTCCCCCTGTATTCCATGGTTCTGATCCTGCTGATCCTGGCGGGGCTCTCGACCGCCTCTTATCATCCCCAGGCGGCCGCGATGTCCGGCGAGGCGTCCAAAGAGTCCCGGGCCTTTGGAATGGCCGTCTTCATGACGGCGGGAAGGTTGGGCTATGCCGTCGGACCGCTCATCGCGGTCCCGATCGCCGTAACCTTCGGCCACAAGCATCTCATCTGGGCGGCCCTGCCGGCCCTGATCCTCGCAGCGGTCCTCCACCGCCGCCGGACCCCGGTCGGGCGGGGGGCGCCCTGGCCCGGGCGGGCGGAGTTTCTCAAGCCTTTTGTGGAAAACTTCCGGCCGCTGGCGCTCCTTTGGCTGTTCGAGGCCTTTCGGACGGGCATCATGACGGGCGTCAGCGCCTTTTTGCCGTTGATGCTGATCGAGAAGGGGTATTCAATGGTGGCGGCCGGGGCCTCCGTGTCGTTGTTCATCGGCGCGGGGGCGGTGGGAAACCTGATCGGCGGCCGCCTTGCGGACCGCGTCGGGCGCAAGCGGATACTCCTGTTCTCGGGCTTCGGCGCGATTCCTTTCGCATACGGGTTCCTGTGGACGGAGGGGGCGCTTCTATGGGTCTGCCTCACCCTGTTGGGGGCGGTGCTCATTTCCTCCCTGGGTGTGACGCTGGCCAAGGGACAAGAGCTGGTGCCCGCGAGCTCGGGCACGGTCTCCAGCTTCATCATGGGGATCACCTGGACGCTGGGGAGCGTCGGGATCCTGCTCATCGGCGCCGTGGGGGACTGGGCGGGTCTTCCCACGGCAATCGCCATTTTGTTTCTCTTGCTGGTCCCCGCGGGGATTTGCGCCTGGCTCATTCCTCCGGACCGGGAAAGCCCGGCCGAACGGGCAGCCGCCGGGTAGGACCGGGCGTTCAGTCTTTCGCGAGGCGTTTCAGGGCGTCCCGGCGGGTGGCCGGGGCCCGGCGGATTCCGTTGAACATTCAGGAGGCATCGTCATGGAAAAAACCATTCTGCAACCCAAGACCCTTCACGAGCCTTTCAGCGCGTACTCCCACGGGATCGCCGTGGACGGCGCGAAGCGCATCGTCTTCTGCGCGGGCCAGGTGGCCGGCGACGCGGAAGGCAACATCGTCGGGGAGGGGGATTTCGACGCCCAGGGCGAACAGATCATGTCCAACCTCCGGGCCGTTCTGGCCGAGGCCGGGGCGACCTTTGCGGACGTGGTGAAGCTGACGACGTACATCGTCCGGAAAGAAGACACCCAGAATGCCCGGGACCTGTTGGGCAGACACTTCAGGGAAAATCCGCCGCCCAACACGCTGTGCGTCCTCCAGGGACTGGCGACGCCGGCCTATCTGTTGGAAATCGAGGGGATCGCGGTTTTGGCGTGACGGCCGCTTCAAGATTCCAAGTCGATTTCGCCGAGGCGTCGAACCCTTCACGTCAGGGGTCCGCTTGAAGGGTTCCCTTCTCATCCACCCCCGGAGAGGAGTCAGCGATAGTGGCGGAAAAACATGAAAAATACATCGTCACCGAACCGAAAATCATCACCGATTACCTCTTTCACGGGAAGCCCAAGGAGGAGCCCTTCCGCATCCACATGAGCTCGGAGCTGGTCGCCGAGGCCGAAGCCTTTTGCGACATCTTCTGGAGGACCGAGCTGCCGGACCCGAACCCGACGTGCGAGATCCACCACCACCCCAAACCCCAGCTTCTCATGTTCGCGGGCGCGGAGGGGTCGTTCGAGGTCGAAGTCCCTCTGAACGACGAACGCTACACCTTCACCAAAACCACCGCCATCTGGATCCCCGCCGGGGTGGATCACAACGTCAAGTACAACCGCATCGACGCCCCGATGATGGAAACGGGCATCGTCCTCGGACAGGGCCATTACAGTTGACCGACATTTCCCCCCGACCCTTGGACTTCAAGGGGGTGTCGGGCAAATGGATCGGGCCCGGAGGCCCGAGCGCGTCAGGCCACACGCACGATGGCGGCCACGGCCCCCCCGCCGGGCGGCCCTTGATGCTCCGCGCCTCCGGAGACGTAGACCATCGAGTCTCCCACAATCGAGGAGATGACGGCGTTGACGGCCGCCCGCGCGTGGCGGGTGCTGTTGATGTCGGAGTCGTCCAGCATGGTGTGCCGGCGGCCGCGGATTCGGCCGTCCGGGCTGGCCTCGCACTTGGCCAGGATATTGACGACGCGCTCCCGTTGCTCGGGCGTCGGGCGCCACTGGAAAGAGATTCCGGCGTTCTCCAGCGCGGCCTTCACCGCGTCGCCGTCAATGGCGTCCCGCATGACGCTGTGGCCGATGACGAGGTCCCCGCCCCACGAGGCGCTGTTGCCCAGCACCATGATCTCGTTGCACAGGAGCTCGATGCCCGAGGAGGTGGAGGCCACACCCGATGAAAGAGACCAATCGCGGCCGATCACCTCGTCGCTCAACCGCCCTTCCGAAATCTCGCCCGTCACAAGGGCAACGCCCAGGGCCGAAGCGGCGCGCGAATACCCCATGGATTTGTACGTGTTGTCCGAGCAAACGGTCTTTCCCCGCCGCGCGGCCTCCTCGGCCTGGTCCGTGCTGATCAAGGGGGTTTTGACCTGGACGAAATGGAGGTCCCCGACGCCCTCGATCCCCGCCTCCCCCATCAGGCGGCGCACCATGGCGGCCGTCTCGCGCACCTGCGCCATCCGGCCCATCTCCTCCGGGAGGAAATCGCGCGTATGCCCGGAGGCCATGGCCAGGCGTTTTTCGCCGTTGCCCCCCCCCTCCCCCCCCCCTTCCGGCGACTTGGCGAAGACGGTGAAATGCGGACTCATGACCCCTTCGGTTCCACCCGACATGATCAGGGCGATCCGCCCGCCGGCCTCTTCACGCGAGATCCCGAGACGCCGGCCGAAATAATCCGCCAGAACGAAATTGCTGAACCCGCGCGCGAAGTCGTTGACGCAGCCGTTGCCCTCGGTCTTTCCCATGATGCAGACAACGTCCTCCGCCCTGCACCGGCCGCTGTCGATCAGCTCGACGACTCCGCTGAGGTCGTCCGGGGACGCCATCGGCACGCGAAAAACCTGTGCCCGCATTCCTTCGTCCTCCTTTTTCGTCGTGTAAAAAGGCCCCGGAACAACCCGGGCGCGCTCACATCGGATGGGACGCCACGGTTGATCTCAGATTTCGACGCCGGACACCTGTTCCGTCCGGCCGAAGTCGGCCTGGTCCGCCTTGGGGACAAAATAGCTGATCTGCGTCGTGGGTTCCGACCCCCGGTTGGCCACGCCGTGAACCGTGCCGGGCTCGACGATGAGGGTCTCTCCCGGCCGGCACACGGACCGCCGTCCGCCGACGAGGGCGTGCACCTCGCCGTGGATAAAGTGAATCACCTCGGCGGTGTCATGGAAATGGGGCAGGACGGCCGCGCCCGGCTCTATCTTTTCGAAGAGGATTCGCCACAGCTTCAAGTCCAGCGACCCGGCTTCCTCTCGCGACAGGAGCTCCTTCACGTTGACGTTCGGATTCCCGGGCAGCGGAACCCACGGCAAATCATCAAACCGCCTGATCATCGATTCCACGAGGCCGCCTTTTCTCCCTTCCCAAACCGGCCGCGAACCGGAAGTCCGCGGGCGGAGCCGCCCTTCTCCCGGAAAACGATCCCCCCCCTCGTCTCCTTGAATCCATCCCCGTCGTCATCGAAAGGGCCAAATCAGGATAACAAATCGGGCCGCGGGAAAGAACCCGCCTGGAACCGGTTTACATTCCGTGTTCAGCGTGGCGTCTCCTTTCGGTTATACTGGTGGGTGAAATTTCCATTCGGGGCTTCAGGAGGTGAAATCACTCAGGCGGCCCCGATGCCTTGAGCCGGCCGATGATTCAGCCCATATCCCGTTATGGAAGCAAACGTTCTCATCGCCATGGAAGTCAGACTCTTCACCCAAGGGTGTCCGTCCGTGCCAACCTCTCGAAATGGAGCGTCCCATGTTCTTCGGGCAAGTCGTACGCCGGGAGACCGGCTGCGTCTCGTATGTATGCGGTTGTCCCGGGGGCGGTGAATGCGCGGTGATCGACCCGCTCTGGAACCCGGCGCCGTACGCACGCATCGCCCAATCTGAAGGCGTATCCATCCGGTACGTCATCGACACCCATTCCCACGCAGACCACGTCTCCGGGGCCCGGCGGCTCGCGCAGCTCACCGGCGCCGACCTCCTCCTTCACGAACTAGCCCAACTCGAGTATCCCGCCCGGCGCGTCAAGGACGGCGACACATTCCGGATGGGATCCGTCCGGATGGAGATCCTCCATACGCCGGGCCACCGGCCGGAACACATCATCGTCGCCATCTCCGACCTGAGCCGCACGCCCGAACCCTGGATGATCTGCACGGGAGATTTCGTTCTCGTCGGCGACATCGCCCGGCCCGATCTGGCCCAATCCGCCGCGGAGGGCGCGGGGGAGCTGTTCGACAAGGCCCTGCCCCGCGTCGCCGGGCTGCCCGACCACGTCGGGGTTTACCCGGGCCACGTGGGGGGCTCGACGTGAGGACGCTCGCTCAGCGGCAAGTTTGCCACCACACTCGGATTTGAGCGCAGTCACAACGCGGCCTTCCAAATGAACAATCGCGACGATTT
>JASLXW010000092.1:7417-10946 GCA_030740135.1 Nitrospinota bacterium | reverse complement strand
CTGTGCCGGTGCACCGGGTACGTGAAGATCATCGACGCCATCGAGGCCGTCGCGGAAGGAAAGTATTGACGCCCGCGCCGGATAGAGATATTAAGATTTAGGTGAACGCCCGCGCTCCCAGCGACCGGGCGTTTGCTTCGTCAAGGAACGATCCGGGGCCGTTCCGGATGAGCGGGCCCGCAAAGGATTGTTCAATCCAAGCCCGGTCCGAAACGTCGCCGCCGCAACGGCCCGGAAAGACCGGCTGCCGCCCATCATCACCGAGGGCCCCCTCGAATGTTCGACTCCATCGAGAACCTTCAGGAAGAACTCCGAAAACAAAACTATATCGCCGATCGGACGCTCGCGACCACGCTCTATCTCTCGACTGCGATGAAGAAGCCCATCTTTTTGGAGGGCGAGGCGGGCGTCGGAAAGACCGACGTGGCCAAGGTGCTCGCCCAGATCACCGACTCAAAACTGATCCGGCTTCAGTGCTACGAGGGGCTGGACGTCAACACCTCCTTGTACGAATGGAACTATGCCAAGCAGCTCCTTCGGATCAAGATGGAAGAGGGCTCGAAGGGGGCGCGAGAAGCCCTGGAAGAAACCATTTTCAGCTCGGAATTCCTCATCGCCCGGCCGTTGTTGGAGGCCATCCAGGATGGCAACGAGAAGTCGCCGGTCCTGCTGATCGACGAGGTCGACAGAAGCGATGAGGAATTCGAGGCCTTCCTTCTCGAGGTCCTGGCGGATTTCCAGATCTCCATACCCGAGATCGGAACCATCACCGCGAAGCACAAGCCGTACGTGATTCTCACCTCGAACCGGACCCGGGACGTGCACGACGCCCTGAAGCGGCGCTGCCTGTATCTGTGGATCGATTATCCGACCTTCGAGAAAGAACTCGAGATCGTGACCGTCAAGATGCCGGGCATCGGTGAATCGCTGGCCCGGCAGATCTGCAACCTCATGCAGGGATTCCGCGAGGTTGATTTTTACAAGAAGCCCGGCATCGCCGAGACCCTGGATTGGGCCACCGCCCTGGTGACCCTGCATAAGAAGGACCTCGACAGCGACGCGGTCAACGACACCCTGGGCGCCATCTTCAAGTACCAGGAAGATGTGATCCGGGCGAAGGATGAGGCCGTTCCGATGCTCATGAAGCGATACGCGGGAGAATAGCGCCGTGCTGGAAGGCCAGACAACCCCCGCAATCGATGGAAGGCGGAATCTCCTCATCCCCCGGGGAGCGCGGCGCCGGGATTTCACGCAGGACATGCTCGGATTCTGTCGGGCGCGGCGCGCGAAAAAGGTCAAGGTCACCACCGGCCGAATCCTCGACCTGTACAACAGCCTTCAGATCATCGACGTGACCCAGAAAGACGATTTCCGCACGGCCGCCCGCTCCAATCTGGTCTCAAACTACGATGAGCTGAAGGTCTTCGATGAGATCTTCGACGAGTACTGGGGAATCGAAGACGGGGATGTCCTGCCCGAGGGTCTGGAAGGCTGCGGCCCGGAGGGGGAGCCGCCGCCGATGGACCCGGAGTCCTGCGGGGCGGAAGGCGAGGACCCCGGCCTGGAAGGCGAGCAGGAAGGCGACGAGCAGGAGGGAGAGGGTCAGGGCGAGGGAGAGGAAGAAGAGCAGTTCATGCTGGATGACGAAGATGGACAGGAGGGAGAGGAAGGCGACCCTTCGGGCGATGAAGACAACCTCCCCAGCTACAGCCCCTTTGAAGTGCTCGCGGTCAAGGACTTTGGAAACATCAAAGGCGATGAGGTGGAAGAAATCCGCAAGCTGATCGCCGAGCTGGCCCCAAAGCTGGCCACGCGGATCAGCCGGCGAAAGACTTCCACCCCCCGGAAGAAATTCGTGGACATGCGGCGCACCATCCGCAAGAACCTGCGCTACGGCGGGGACATCGTCAGCCTGTTCCATCGCAAATTGAAGATCAAGAAGAACGACATCGTTCTCCTGTGCGATGTCAGCGGCTCGATGGACGCCTACAGCCAGTTCCTGGTCCAGTTCATCTACGGCCTCCAGAGCGAGATCAAGAACATTCAAACCGCCGTGTTCAGCACTCGCCTGACCATCGCGACCCCCTACCTTCGGGATCGAGACCTTCACAAAGCGCTCAAGCGGCTGGCCGAAAAGGTGCACGACTGGTCCGGGGGAACCAACATCGGCGGCTGTCTGAAGACTTTCAACGAGCGCTGGGGAAGCATGATGGTCTCGAAGCGGACTATCGTTATCATCATCAGCGACGGATGGGACCGGGGCGAGATCGATGTCCTGGACCGGGAGATGAGGCGGCTCAAAAGCCGCGCGCGCCGCGTGATCTGGCTCAACCCGCTCCTGGGGAGCCCCGGGTATAAACCCATCGACCGGGGGATGCGAACCGCCCTGCCCTACCTGGACCAGTTCCTGCCGGCCCACAACCTGGGCGCGCTGACCGATTTGGCGGAGGCCCTCAGTCTCGACTGATCCCCGACGGGGACAGCGCGGCGTGCGCCGGCGCCGGTTGTTCCCTGATCCGGCGGCAATCCCTCGTCGGCGGGCGGAAGGGAACCGACGCCCTTCGCCCGCGGCGTTCGCGACGCTCCCCGATTCAGGACGGGTCGAGATGTGGCCGCGCTGACGCTAAACGCCCTTCTCTGCGTTGCCCTGTTCATCCAGCTTTACCTGTTCCTGCGCGCCCGCCGGTTCATTCGGGGCCGGAGAAACCTCTCCCCCGGACAACAACGCGCCGCAATCATGGCCACGGCCGTCTTCTTCGGTCTGATGTCGCTTCCTTACCTGATTCGTCTCCTCTTGGGCAGACCGTCGGCCATTTCCTCCCCGTGGTTCACGTATGGGGTGCTCTACCCGTTCGGTGTCTGGAGCGTCGGGTCGATGTTCCTGGTCTTTTTTCTCGTCTTCGCCTCTCCGATCCGGTGGATCGCGTCCCGGGTCGCGGGCGGATTCAAACCCTTCTCCCCTCCCCCGCGCGACCCGGCGCGGACCGGCCCCTCGCTGAGCCGCCGGTCGTTCCTCCGCCGGGCCGTCGGCGCGACGGCGGCCGCCCCCCTCCTGTTGTCCGCCTATGGGACCGTGCACACCCGCACCGATTACGAAACGGTCGATATGGACATGCCCATCGGGGGCCTTCCGCCCGCGCTCCTCGGTCTCCGGGTCGTCCAGATTTCCGACCTCCACGCGGGGCCTTTCACCACCGAGCGGCAGATCGCGGGAATCGTCAGCCGGACGAATCTCCTGAGACCGGACCTGGTGATGATCACCGGGGACATCGTCCACTCCGCCCGGGATGACATCGCGCCGTGCATGCGGGCCCTCTCGCTTCTTCGGGCAAGGTGCGGGGTCTTCGCGTGTCAGGGAAATCACGAGTACTGGGTCGGTCCCGAAGCGGTCCGGCGAGGCGCGGAAAGGGCAGGGATCAGGATGCTGGTCAACGAGGGCCGGGTTCTCTCCATCAACGGCGTGAGCCTGAATATCGCCGCCGTAGACGACCTTCTCCTGGGAAATCCGGACCTGCGCCGGGCCTTGGCG
>JASLXW010000092.1:0-7407 GCA_030740135.1 Nitrospinota bacterium | reverse complement strand
ACCCCCCCTTTTCTCCCCATCCCGTGAGCACCCCCACCCCCTAGTGCCCTAACACTCGTTCCGTCCCCGACGCTCCTTCTCTCCCATCGGCCTGATTTATTTCCCGCCGCGGCCCGCCGCGGCGTGGACCTCACGCTGGCCGGCCACTACCACGGAGGACAAGTCAAGGTGAAGCTCCTGGGCGTCCCGCTCTCGCCGTTTCGTCTCGTGACGAAATACCTGGAAGGCCCGTTTCGGCGCGGGCGCAGCCGGATGTACGTGAGCCGGGGGCTGGGAACGACCGGCCCGCCCGTCCGCATCGGCTCGCGTCCGGAGCTGACGCTCTTCCGGCTCATCCGCGGCTGAGATAAATCGACGGTTCGACGCCCCCTCAAACGGGCCATGTCTCCCGGCGGAAAGACATCTCCCAGAAGAGATATTCATAGCGGCTGCTGAGGAGAAAGATCTCGACGCACCGGCGTCTGGAAGACGGCGACGCCTCTGCGCCCAGCCGATCCAGGAGAGCGCAGAGCCAGTGGGCGATGGCCCGGAATTCCTCCGACGCGTACGCTTGAATCCAATCGACGTAGGGGTTGGCCTCCGAGACGTCCCCCTCGCGGGCAAGGCGGATGCCGATCTCCGCGTAACCCCATTGGCAGGGCATCAGTCCGGCGGCGATCTCGACAATGTCTCCGCCATGGGCGATTTCCAACAAGTGCCGCGTATAGGCCCTGGCCGCGGGCGCCAGCTTGACGGCCTCGAGGTCTTCGTTCGTGATTCCGAAACGCGCGGCATACGATCGATGAAGCTCCATTTCCTGATTCAGCGTGGCGTCCAGCAGGCCCGCGAACCTCCCCATCGTCGTCAGGCCGCCGCCCTTGGAGACGGCCAGCGCCAGAACCCGCGCGTATTCGATCAAGAACACATAGTCCTGGCCCATGTAGAACCGGAAGGTCTCCACCGGCAAGGACCCGTCGGCGATCCCCCGGACGAAAGGGTGTGTGTGGATCTCCCGCCAGATTCCCTCGCCGCTCTTCTTCAACTCCTCCGTGAATTTCACGAAACATCCCCGTTCAAGATCCGCTTGAATTCGTGATAGTCTCACGCCGTTTTGTCATCCGCTTTTCCTGAACGGAATCCGCCGCCGTAGCGGGTGTCACAGGAAAGGGAGGCGCTCCCGGGGCCAGACGCCCGCCCTCTCCTTTAATAGAAGACCTCCACCAGGAACAATCCATGCGGCGGCGCCGTCGGCCCGGCCTGTTTCCGGTCCCTGGACTCCAGGATCTCCTTCACCCGCCGGGGCGTGATTTTCATCCTTCCAACGTCCGCCAGCGTCCCCGTGATGTTCCGAACCATGTAACGCAGGAAGCCGTCGGCCCGGACACGAATCTCCACCGAGTCGCCCGCCTGGGAAATGGTCAGTTGATCGACGGTCCGTACGGCGTCCCGGGGGTCGTCGCCGTCCCCGCCCCAAAACGCGCTGAAGTCGTGCTTTCCCACAAGATGTCGGGCCCCTTCCCGCATGGCCGGGACATCAAGCGGAAATCGGACGTGCCAAGTGCATTTCCGGAGAAGGGCGGACGGGAATTCCCGGTTCAGGATGACGTATTTGTACCGTTTCCCCACTGCCGAATGCTGGGCGTGAAAATCCGGCGGGACCTTCTTCGCCTGCTTGACGACAATGTCTCGGGGCAAATTGGAATTCAGGGCGCGCTGGAGATCATCGGAATCCAACCGGGTGTCCAGCTCGAAATTGACCATCTGCCCCAGCGCGTGGACGCCGGCGTCCGTACGACCCGACGCATAGATCGTGGGCCTGGTCTCGGTCACCCGCTCAATCGCGTCGAGGAGGACCCCCTGGACCGTCGAGGCGTTGTCCTGGAGCTGCCAGCCGTGATACGCGGTCCCGTCATATTCCAGGGTCAGGGCGAAATTAATTGGCATGACACCGGCCCATCGCGTGTTCGCACATCGGAGATTCCCGGCGGATGGTCAGTGTCTCAGCGCCCCGGAAAATTGTAAAGCGCGGAGGAATGACTTCATGCCGAAGCGTTTCCAGCCTCATTTTCGTCATCCTGGAATAGACACCGAGAATCTTAACGGCGTTCGAAAAAGAGTTCAAAAACTCAGGCGCGTCACCGCGAAACTCCCCGCCGGGGCCGACCAGCCATTGGGTCGGGTGACCCTCCGGGTCGGGAAACCTCTCGCTCGGCAAGACAGAATTCGAGGTTGGCGCATCCCCCGCGAAGGCGCTTCCAAGGAGTTTCTCAGGCCCCTCCTAAAGATACCGCTGAAACAGGATCATCGCCCCCAGCGTGACGCTGACCAGCAGGCCGACGGTGGACTTGCCACACTTTTCGTACGCCTCGGGAAGAAGCTCGAGGAACACCATGAACACCATCGCCCCCGCCGCGAACCCGAGGCCGTAGGGCAGGAACGGGCGGAAAGACTCCACAAAGAGGAACGCGGGGACGGCCATGAGGGGTTGGGGCAGGGACGAGAAAACGCTCCACCCGGCGCAGGCCGGAACGCTGATCCCCTTGGGCCGCATGACGGCGCTGATGGCGAGGCCCTCGGGGATGTTGTGGACGGCGATCGCAATCGTGATCAGGGCCGCCAGCTTCGCTCCGACCCCGAACGCGACGCCGACCGCCACGCCCTCGGAAAACGAATGGACGGTCATGATGCCCAGGACGAGCAGAACCTGCCGGGCGTTTCCCCCTTTCAGGTCCATCACCGAGACGTCCCGCCCTTCCAGCAACCGGTGGCCCGCGAGGATGAAGAGCACGCCGATCCCCGAGCCGGCCAGCGTCTGCCAGGCCCCGTGGTTCGTCCCCTCGATGATCAACCCGAAGCTCGCGCCCAGCATCAGCCCGGAGGCGATGGCGTTGGCCTGCGAAACGACCCTCGCGGAGATTTGCTTGATAAACAGGAACGGGACCGCCCCCAGGCCGGTCGCGAGGGCGGTGATGAGACCATAGACAAAGACGAGAAGAACGGATTCGGTCATCGGAACGGCCCCGCCCTACACGAAGAAACCCTTCAACAGGACCACCCCCCCCGTGGCGAAGCTCACCAGGAAGGCGATGCCCGTGTGCCTGGCCCGCTCATAAGACCCGGGGAGGAGCTCGGTCATGACGAGATAGACCAGCGCCCCCGCCGCGAACCCCAGCGCCCATGGGAGCATCCCCGGAACGGCGGGCGCGACCGAGAAGGCCACGATGGCCAGGAGAATCTGGGGAACATTCGTGACGATGCACAACCCGACGGACTCCCCCAAGGACATGGTTCTCGTCCTCAGGAAATCGATCAGGACCATCGCCTCGGCGATGTTATGGACGGCCAGCGCGAGGGCCATGAAAATCCCGAGCTTCAGGCTCACCGCCATCGCGACGCCGATCGCGACCCCCTCCGAGGCGGAGTGGAGGGCGTTGAGAAGAATGAACTTCGGGCCATAGCCCGGCTCGTACTCCTCCGCGGGCTTCGTCTCCAGCTCCTTCGTCCCGGTATACGCATGCGTCCAGTACGTGTACACGACCCCCAGTCCCCCGCCGAGGACCACCGACAGGGTCGCGCGCTCCAGTCCGTCCGCCATCAGGATATACCCGGCCCCCAGCATCAGGCCCGACGCCAGCGCATAGGCCCAACCAACCCACCGCACGGGGACGCTCGCGCCGCAACAAAAGGGCAACGCGCCCAACCCCGCCAATCCGGCCGCCAAAGACGAGAAGAGAACGACAGTCAGAACCGCTTCGTTGGACGCGACCACTTCCATGATCTCGAAACCAGACCTTTTCGGAAGCCACAACCCTCAACCCGGTTGAAACCCGAGGACCTCGTCCGGATGCACGGCGTCCGGATTCACGGCGCATCGGCCGGCGGGGCGGGGGGATCGACGGTCAACAGGGGAAGAAGCCGGGGCTCCGCGCAACGCTCCGGCGGGTAGAAGTCCCTCACAACCTCCGGCCGTCCGGCGGATGGAGGGTGCGCCGGTGCGCGGGACCGAAGAAACCGAACTTCACACTGTGGCAATCCCGGCACTCCTCGGCCTCCCGATACTTTCGCACCCTATAGCGCGGCTTGATGACCGCCATATGGTTCGCGGCCGCGAAATCCCGGTGCACATGGCAGGAGCGGCAGTAATTGCTGATCACCCGGTTGTTCTCGGACGCCAGGAACTTTCCACTCAGGGCCTGTTTGAGAGGGTCTTTCGTGCACGAAGCCAGGCCGAGCACAAAGGCCGCCGCACAGGCGGCCAAGACCGGGCCCGCCCACCGGGCGCCGAGGTGTCGGTTCGCGCGCTCACGCAACGTGGATCTCTCCGTTCATCGAACCGCCTCCTCCGGCCGCGCAGCGTCCGTGACGGGGATGGGGTACTCCCCGGTGAAACAGGCCGTGCAGTATATCTCCCTGGCAGCGCCGGGCGTCAAGCCGGCCCCTTCAGGCGATTGGTCTTTCGCCGCGTCCAGCATCCCCTCCAGGCTCAGGTACCCCAGGCTGTCCGCGCCCAGGAAGCGTCGGATCCCCTCCACCGGATGCGACGCGGCGATGAGCTCCTCCCGGCTGGGCGTATCGATGCCGTAAAAGCACGAGTGGGTGATGCGAGGCGAGCTGACCCGGAAGTGCACCTCCCGCGCGCCCGCGTGCCGGAGCATCTCCACGATCTTCTTCGCCGTCGTCGCCCGGACGATGGAATCATCCACCACGGCGACGCTTCGGCCTTCCAGCAGGTCGCTCACCGGGTTCAGTTTAATCTTCACGCCGAAATGACGGATGGATTGGCGGGGCTCGATGAACGTCCGGCCCACGTAGTGGTTCCGCACCAGACCCAGCTCGAACGGCAGGTCCGCCCGCAGCGCGTATCCCATCGCGGCGGGAACGCCGGAATCCGGGACGGGGATCACCAGGTCCGCCTCCGCCGGATGCTCCTCGGCCAGCCGCCTGCCCATCGCCTTGCGGACCCGGTACACGTTCCGGCCGAAAACCCGGCTGTCCGGCCGGGAGAAATAGACCAGCTCGAACACACACGGCGTCGGCGTCTCGGGCTCGAAAGGGCGGATGGACTGGACGCCGGAGCCCTCCACCACAACCATCTCGCCCGGCTCGACTTCCCGGATCGCTTCGCCTTCGATGAGATCGAGGGCGCAGCTCTCGGAAGCCAAAACGTGGGCGCGGCCCCGCCGCCCCAGGAAAAGCGGGCGCAGGCCCCGGGGGTCCCGAACGCCGATGAGCATGTCTTCCGTCATGAGCAGCAGGGAATAGGCCCCCTCGACCTGGCCCAGGGCCTCGGCCGCCCGCTCTTCGAGCGTGTCGCGCTTGGATCGGGCTATCAGGTGAACGATCACCTCGGTGTCCATCGTGGACCGGAAAATGGCCCCCTCTTCCTCCAGCGCCCGGCGCAGCGCGGGGGCATTGATCAGGTTCCCGTTGTGCGCGACGGCCAAACCGCCCCGGGAATAAGTCACCACAAAGGGTTGCGCATTGGAAAGATCGCTCGACCCGGCGGTCGAGTACCGGTTGTGCCCGACGGCCAGGCTCCCGGGCAAGCGGCTCAGGCGCTCCTGCGTGAAGACATCGGCCACCAGGCCCATGCCGACCTCCAGGCGCAGCCCGGCGCCGTCGGAGGCGACGATGCCCGCGCTTTCCTGTCCGCGGTGTTGCAGGGCGTACAGGCCGAGGTAGGCAATCCGGGCGGCCTCCGGGTCGCCCAGAATTCCGAATACCCCGCATTCGTCGCGGAAATGGTCAGACATGAGTGATTGAGGACCGGGGAAAGGAGGTGAGACGGCGTTGTTCAGTTCTGGAACGCGATCAGGATCTTGGCGGATTCGCCCCCGACCGCCACGGCGCCGTGAACGGCCTCGGGGGCGATGGTGATCACGTCCCCCACGTCCAGCATGACGGGTTCTTCCTCGATGATGAGCTTCATGCACCCTTCCAGGACGATGAGCCACTCTTCCTGTTCGTGGGTGTGGTACGGGACCAGGACGCCGGGGGGCTGAACGGCGCCGAACACCTTGAAGTCCCGATCGGACATGGCCTCGACGATCTCCTCGGGCTCGGCGTCACAATCAAACCACTCCTGAACCGTGCCCACGGAGTAATAGGAATCCACGCTCATGATGCAAACACACTCCCCGAAGACCGGGCGGTAAGGCCGGGACCCCCGGCGCCTTCAACCGAACCTTGACTCCATCCATTATAGGCGGCCCCCGCCTCGACAAGTCAAGCTGCTGGGCGACAGACCCCGATCCGACCTCCCGGAGCCTTGCGAAGAATCCATCCGCCCGGCGGCCGCCATGGAAAAGGAAGCAAATTTCATTCCTCAACGAAAAATCCGAAGCGCTCCCTCAGGCCGAACCGAGCGCCCGCTCCAGCCCCGTGCGCCACGCCTCCCACAGGTCCCGGACGGGGGCGCGCAGAACGCTCCCCGCCGCCCCCGCCTCGCCGGAGGAGACCTCGACCATGAAGGATTCCCCGGTCACACGGCCCAAGACGTCCAGCGCCACGCCCATCTCCCCGGCAAGCGTTTCCAACCGGGGCAGCTCATCGAGGGGCAGCGAGATCACCGCCCATCCCTGGGCTTCGCCGAACAGGACCTCGTCCGGACGCCCTCCCCGGACAATTTCCACAGAAGCGCCCAGCGGCGGGTCGGCCAAAAGCCCGCTTTCGGCCAACGCGACCGCCACTCCCCCGTCCGAGACATCGTGACACGAAGAAAGAATTCCATCGGAGACGGCGCGCCGGCAAAGCCGATGGAGCGCGGCCTCCCGCTCCAGGTCCACCGGCGGACAAGGTCCCCGTCTCATCCCGAGGACGTTCCAGAGATAGGCGCTGCCTCCCAGCCCCGCCCTTGAGGATTCACCCCCCGACGGACCCAGGAGGGCCACGTAATCCCCCTCACGCTGAAACGCCGCCGGACAGAACCCCGCCGCGTCCTCCAGCAGCCCCACCATCCCCACCGTCGGCGTCGGGTGGATGTTCTCGCCGCCGGTCTCGTTATAAAAGCTCACGTTCCCGCTGACCACCGGAACGCCCAGCGCCCGGCAGGCCTCGGACATCCCTTCCACCGCCTCGGAAAACTCCCACATCACCTCGGGCCGCTCTGGGTTCCCGAAGTTGAGACAATCCGTAAGCCCGATCGGCTCCGCCCCGGCGCAGGAAAGGTTCCGCGCGGCCTCGGCAACGGCGATCCGCCCGCCCCGGCGGGGGTCCAGGGCGCAATAGCGGGCGTTGCCGTCCACGGTGAGCGCCAGCCCTTTCGAGGTCCCCTTGACCCGGAGGACGGCGGCGTCTCCCCCCGGCCGCAAAAGCGTGTCCGTCCGGACCATGTGGTCATACTGGGAATAGATGAAGTGCTTGGAGGCGATGTCCGGGTGGGAGAGAAGCCGGAGCAAACCCTCCCTCAGGTCCTTTTCCGACAGTCCG
>JASLXW010000091.1:7232-10950 GCA_030740135.1 Nitrospinota bacterium | reverse complement strand
CTCTTCAGCGATCTCCAACCCTTGCCGGGCGGGGATTCAGGCGGTGAAGGAGCTGCCGCAGCCGCAAGTCCGCTTGGCGTTCGGATTCTCGAACCGGAATCCCCCGCCCATCATGGATTCCTCGTACGTCAGCGTCGTCCCGCCGAGGTAGAGAAGGCTCTTCATGTCGACCACCACCTTGATTCCCTCGATGTCGAACACCTTGTCCTTCTCCTTGACCTCGGAGTCGAATCCCAGCGTGTAAGAGATGCCCGAGCAGCCTCCGCCCTGGATGCCGACCCGCAAGGCGTAATCTTCCAGATTCTGCTCTTCCTTGAGTTTCTTGACCTGCCGGACCGCGGTCTCCGTCAAGGTGATCATCCTCTATCTCCTTTCCCTTGGATGGAGGCTTGCGCCCCGTTTTTCTTTGCTTGGTAGTCCTGGACAGCGGCCCGGATCGCGTCTTCCGCCAAAACCGAACAGTGAATCTTGACGGGCGGAAGGCTGAGCTCTTCCACGATGATGGTGTTCTTGATCGCCAGGGCCTCTTCCGGCGTCTTGCCCTTCATCATCTCGGTGGCGAGGCTGGAGCTGGCGATGGCGCTGCCGCACCCGAAGGTCTTGAACTTGGCCTCTTCGATGACGCCCTGATCATTGACCTTGATCTGAAGCTTCATCACGTCGCCGCACTCCGGCGCGCCGGCGAGCCCCGTCCCCACGGCGGGGTCCGACTTGTCCAGGCTTCCCAGGTTTCGCGGGTTGTTGAAGTGATCCACGACCTTGTCACTGTAAACCATGTTGCCGCTCCTTTGTTCATGTCCCGTTCGGACCGCGGTCCGAGACGTTCTTAGCAGGTTGCGGAAAAACGATTCTGAGGGGTCTGAAATTCCCCAATCTGTCATTCCGAGGGCGGCGATGAATCTCCACCGGAGTCAGCCTCATTCATACAACTGATTTAAAAACAACGCGTTTCGAGCTTGAGCCGATTCCTCACCTCGTTCGGAATGACAGCGCGCAAGGTCCGAATCTTGGCCAAAACACCAACCCATCGGAGTTTTTCCGCAACCTGTTAGTGCTCGCCCCACTCGATCGCGCTCAGGTCGACGCCTTCCTTGGCCATCTCGTACAGCGGGCTCATCTCGCGGAGGCGGGCGACGACTTCCACCACGCGCCCGATGGTGTAATCCACTTCCCCTTCCGTGTTGAAGCGTCCCAGGCCGAAGCGCAGGGAGGAATGGGCCAGCTCGTCTCCGCGTCCGATGCCCTTCAGGACGTAGGAGGGTTCCAGCGTCGCCGACGTGCAGGCCGAGCCCGATGAGATGGCGATGTCGTTGAGCCCCATCAGCATCGACTCCCCTTCCACGTAGGCGAAGCTCAGATTGAGCGAGTGAGGCAGCCGCTCGGTCGGATGGCCGTTGAGGTGGACCTCATCCAACCGCTCGGCAATTTCGTTGTGGAGCTTGTCCCGGAGGCCGATCAGGCGTCCGCTTTCCGTTTCCATCTCCTCGCCGCAGATTTCGCAGGCCTTGCCGAGGCCGATGATCCCGGTCACGTTGAGCGTGCCCGACCGCATGCCGCGCTCGTGCCCGCCGCCGTCGATGATGGGGGCCAGACGGATGCGGGGTTTTTTCCGGCGGACGTAAAGGACCCCGACCCCTTTGGGGCCGTAAATCTTGTGCGCCGACAGGGAGAGCAGGTCGATGTTCATGGCCTGGACGTCCACGGGGACCTTCCCGATCCCCTGGACGGCGTCGGTGTGAAAGACGATCCCCCGCTCCTTGACGCACCGCCCGATCTCGGCGATGGGGTTGATGGTCCCGATCTCGTTGTTGGCCAGCATGATCGACACCAGAATCGTATCGTCTCTCAGGGCCTCCTCGACGCTCTCCACCGAGGTCCGGCCGTATTCGTCCGGCACGAGGTAGGTCACCTCGAACCCCTGGCGCTCCAGGGTCTTGGCGCTGTCCAGGATGGCCTTGTGCTCGACCTTGCTGGTGATGATGTGGTTGCCCTTCTCCTTGTAAAGCGCCGCCACGCCCTTGAGCGCGAGGTTGTCCGATTCGGTGGCCCCGCTGGTGAAGATGATCTCTTTGGGATCGGCGCCAATCAGCGCCGCCACGCGCGCCCGGGCCTCGTCCACCCCCTCCTCCGCCCGCCAACCGAAGGCATGGTTGCGGCTGGCCGCGTTGCCGAAGTCCTGTGAGAAGTAAGGATTCATCTCATCCAACACCCTCGGGTCCACCGGGGTGGTGGCGTGATTATCCATGTAGATGGGAAGTTTCATCACTCACTCCAACGAGGTCTTGGCTCATCTCCGCCAGCGAGATGCCGTCCAGCAGTTCGAAGAGCCGTTTTTGCAATCGTTTGATGGGCTCCCGCAAGGTGCACTTTTCGATGGCGGCGCAAGGATTGGAACTGTCCTCATCGAAGCAGCCGGCTATCCTCAGGGGACCCTCGAGGGCCAACACGATGTCGGCCACACTGATATCAACCGGGTCGCGGGCCAACGAATATCCGCCCGCGGGGCCCGCGTGCGAGATGACCAGACGCTCCCGCGCCAGGCGCTGCATGGCCTTGGCCAACAACTCGGCGGGAAGGTCGAATCGCGTCGCAATCTCCCGCACATTGATCACCTGACCCTCATCCACGGTGGCCAAGCGGCTGAGCGCGAGGATCGCGTAATCGGTCTTTTTCGTGAGAGAGAGCATCTTTGCTCCGACTGCTCAGGCTATATCCGACTTTTATCGTCGGATATAATTTAGGCCCCGGATCTTCAAGTGTCAAGCGGTTTGCGGCCGATTCCGAAGGCGCGTGGCCGCTCGGCTAACCTCCGATGGCGCTCATGCCCCGCTCGGGCTGGACGAACTCCTTCTGGCCGATCAGGTGGCCGGGGGTCTTCGTGAGGACGACGCCGGCGAGCCACTCCTTGATGGTTTCGTCGTCCGAGCCGCCCCGCAGGTGCGACTTGACGTCGTGCTCGACGGTCGAGAACAAACACGTCCGAATCATGCCGTCCGCCGTCAGTCGGATCCGGTTGCACGTGGCGCAGAAGGGCTCCGTCACCGTCGGGATCACGCCCACTTCGCCCTTGCCGTCCTCGTAGCGGTACTTGGTGGCCGGGTCGTGGGGGTTGTCCCGGGCGAGTTCGAGCTCCCCGGCGCGGCTGAGCCCCTCGAGGATCTTTCCGGCCGGGAGGACCTTGTTTATCTCCCACTTGTGTTGGGCGTCCAGGGGCATGTACTCGATGAACCGGACGATATACCCGGTCTCCCGCGCCCACCGGCCGAAGTCTTCCAACTCGTCGTGGTTGAACCCGTTGATGCCCACGGCGTTGATCTTGATGGGGTGGAATCCCGCGTCCGCGGCGGCCTGAATGCCGTCGAGGGTCTGCCGGAACATGTCCCGGCGGGTGATCTCGAGAAACTTGTGAGGCTTCAGGGTGTCCAGGCTGATGTTGATCCGCCTGAGGCCCGCGTTGTAGAGGCCCTTGGCCGCCTGAGGCAGGAGGACGCCGTTCGTCGTCAGCGCCAGATCCATGTCCGGGCTGATCTCGAGCATCATCCGGAGCAGCCGGTCAATCTCTTTTCTGAGCAAGGGCTCCCCGCCCGTCAGGTGGTAGCTGTCGAAGCCGAGGTCGGACGTGACGCGCACGACCCGGGCGATTTCCTCGAAGGAAAGGATCTGTTCCTTCGGCAGCCAGACCATCCCCTCCTCCGGCATGCAATACTGGCACCGGAAG
>JASLXW010000091.1:0-7222 GCA_030740135.1 Nitrospinota bacterium | reverse complement strand
ACGGAGATCCGCAGATCGTTGTGCGGCCGGCCGTATGTGTCGTAAAGGGCCAGGATGAATTTCCTCCGGACGGGTGAACCGCCTTTCACAAGAAAAGGCCGGCGTTCACAAGGGAACGCCGGCCCGGAAGGATTCTACGCCGAGGCCCGCGTTCTCCTTTCCAAGCACGGGAGGCCGGCGGGTCTCCCCCCCAACCCTATCGGCCCGCGGGTCATGGCTTTTGCGTCCAAGCACCCGGAGGCTCGGAGAACGGATTCAGGTCCGTGATTCATTTATCCTGCAAGTTCAAGTATATACCCAATCCGGCGGGAATCAAGGGAGGATGTGGGTTCAGGACATCTGAGACGCGGGTTCCGAAGCCGGGTGATCGTCCGCCGCGCTGTTCGGTTTACGCCGTGTCCGCTACGATGGGGTTGCGGAGCTCGCCGAGACGGCTCACGACGCAGCGCACCGTATCGCCGGGTTTGAGATAATAATCCTCGGGGGGTTCGCGGAACGTCGCCACGCCGGACGGGGTGCCCGTCGAGATGATGTCCCCGGGCTCGAGCGTCATCTTCGACCAGTGGGAGATCAACTCCGGCATTTTGAAGATCATGTCCCGCGTGTTGCCGTCCTGCCGGGGCTCGGGCTCGTCGTTGACCCAGGTCTGGAGCGTCAAGTCGTCGGGGTCGGGGACTTCATCCGCCGTGACCAGGTGCGGTCCCATCGGCGCGAATCCGTCGAAGTTTTTCCCCATGAAGAGCATGCCGAATTTCATCTCGCCGCGCTGGAGGTCGCGGGCGCTGATGTCGTTGAAGATGGTGTAGCCCGCGACGTGCTCCATCGCCCGCTCCGCCGGGATGTCCTTCCCGCCCTTGCCGATGACGATGGCGATCTCCACCTCGTAATCCACCTCCTTCGTGTGCCGGGGGTGGACGATGGGGGCCTCGTGCCCGGTGATGGCCCGGGGGACCTGAATGAAGCCCATGGGGTAGCGGGCCCTGGGCTTGTTCGGATTTTCCTCGATGTGGTCGCTGAAATTGAAGCCGATGGCGACGAACTTGCCCGGCCGGGGGAGGGGGGCGTGAAACCGCAGGCCGCCCGCCGGGTGAACGACGGCGGTGACCTTGGCGCCTTTCAGCGTCTCGCCTTTCTCCCGGCTGGATTGGACGAGATCGATCACCCGGTCGGCGGCGTCGTCGGACTCCCGCCCGCCCCGGATGAATCCGAGGACGCCGTCCCGGGCCCATTTGGTCCGCAACGCCATGGCCCCGGGGTCGCGCCGGCCGGCCTCGGCGATCGTCAGCGCGAGGTTCATGTCGATCACCGACCCGTCATCCAGGACGAGGCCCAGACGGGGGCCGATGGGGTCTTGCGGCAAGGTTTCAAAGATGGCGAGCTTCATGCAGTCCTCCGGCGTCCGGTCTCATGGGGCGGAAATGTCGATGCCGCCCGCCCCGGCCGCTCCCCGGATCCGATGGTCTTGACAGGGCGGTGCGCATCTGTTTCCTTATTCTCCTGGCTCGGGGCTCCATGGCCCCTTGCGCGGATCGGAATGGATATTTGTCTTAAGGAGCCGACATGCGTCATTTTGCTGAAGGCGACCCCGAAGAATCACAACGGCGGCATCTGTGGTGGCACGGCTGCGCCGTCCGGATGGGTTTCGGCCTGACGTTACTCCTCGCGGTGTTCTCCTGGATTCTGCTCGCTTAGCCGTTTTTCCATTCTTGCGATTCCATACTCTTCCAGGAGTTCGGCGAGGCGATCCCTGTTGATCAATTCAACGGGCGCCCCTTCCGCAATCTTGTCCACCTCCTGCGAGAAGAACCCGGTGGTGATGAAGATCCCTTTCATGGCCCGCTCCTGGTGGACGGCGCTGCTGAGGCCGATGACCGGGGCCGAGTCCACGACTTGGTCCGTGGGGGACAGAAGGCCGTTGACCAGGTAGGTCCCGCCCAGGACGGGGTGGTCGTAGAACGCCGTGATGTCGATGACGCCCGGCTCTTCAGACTCGACCGATTGGACCCGCAGCCCCACGGCCTCCACGAGGTCCACGCAAATTTCCTTGAACTCTTCCGGAACCATCTCTCCCAAAGCCGCCGTCCCGGGGGCGTCCTGCCGGTAATAGGCCTCTTCCATCGCGATGGGTGTGGAGGAGCGCTTCAGCAGAAAGATCAGGATGAAACCGAGAATCGTGGAGACTGCGATGATGACGAGCATGGGCGCTTTCCGCCGCCGGTTCCGATACAGCGGCCCGGTTCCGGATGGACAGTTTGGGTGCGTCTCGAGAGCGGGGATGACGCCGGAGCGGAAGTTTTTCCCTATTTCATCATGTCGTCGTAGATTTTGTCTTTCTTGCCTTCCTTGATGAGCCTGTCGTTCGCGAAGGCCTGTTTGAGGGAGAGCCAAACCGTGAAGATCACGATCAGCAACATGCCGGAAATCGGGATGTTATCCGGCTTCAGGAAGATTTCCAGAAATTGTTCCATCTTGTCTCATTCCTCCGTGATAAGACCCTTTCAATATGGACCGGCGGACGGGAGCGGGTCAAGTCGAAATCCGCGTTGACAGCCCAGCCGCCCCTTCCTATACTCGAATCAATGGGGGTTAAAGGTGCGGTGTGGAGCGCCTACGCCCGAACCACGCGCGAAAAATCGGAAGGTTCAAATGGCTCACTTCATCGCGGATACGTGTATCGGTTGCAGCATCTGTGAGATCAAGTGCCCGACGGACGCGATTTCCGGCCGACGGGACCAATTGTACGTCATCGACCCGGGTTTGTGCATCGACTGCGATGTCTGCGGCCGCCATTGCCCGGTGGAGTGCATCCTGGACGAAAACGGGAAGGTCATCCCCCGAATCCGGCCCAAAGAGATGCCCAAGGCGGTTGTGATCGAGGAGTTGTGCAACGGTTGCAACTACTGTGTCGAGATCTGTCCGTTCGATTGCATCAGCCTCGAAGACGCCGAGGACTGGGAAGACGTCCAGGCGGTGGCCAGGGTGCACGAGAAGGAGTGTGTAGGTTGCCAACTGTGCGAAGCGTTCTGCGACAAAGAGGCGATTGTCGTTCCCCTTCCGGAGGGGAAGACGAAGCTGGAATTCGTGCTCGGCCACTTCACCTGATTCCGTTGCGGCCCGGCCGCGATGGGATGAAGCATCCGCGTGGGGATGTTTCGAGGGTTCAACGCAAGCCCGAGGGCCCGCAGGCGCCCCCGGGCTTTTCCTTTTGGGCCGGGGGCGGGATGGCCGGTGCGGGGTCCGGCGGACGATCCGCATCCCCGGCTGAAGGCGGAGCGCCTGCGGCGAAGAGGGAGGTTCTCGGTGATGCCGAATCGACCGGCGTCTAACGCCGTCCGGTGGGCGGCGTTCGCGCTTGCGGGCTGGATGCTCGGGTCATGCGCCGCGTCGCCTCTCTCGCCGACGCGCGCGAGCAAAGGCTCCCCTCCCGCGGAAGGATGGGCGCGGCGGGCGTCCCCGCCCGATTTCGCCGGGTTGGCCAACAGGCTCAGGCCCTCGGTGGTGCACGTCAACGCCCGAATCCCGGGCGTCCGGGCGAGAAGGGGCGGGCCGACGGGCGGGCTGTCAACGGACCTGAAAGAGTTCTTCGACCGGATGTTTGAAAATCCGGGCGGGGCGGGGCCGGACGAGACGGCGGCGGCCGAAAATCCCCCTTCCGGGGGGTCCGGGACGGGCTTCCTCATCGGCGCCCGGGGAGAGATCTTGACGAACCACCACGTCGTCGAGGGCGCCGCCGAGATCCGGGTCAGGCTCTACGGAGGCGAGTGGCGGGAGGCGAGCCTGGTCGGCGCGGACCCCCTGACGGACTTGGCCCTCCTGCGGATTCGCCCGGAAAGACCGCTGCCGGGCGCGCGGCTCGGTGATTCCGCCGGGGCCCGCGTGGGCGAATGGGTCCTGGCGATCGGAAACCCCTTCGGCCTGGAGGAGACCGTGACGGCCGGAATCCTGAGCGCGAAGGGGAGGGCGCTGGAGGGCGCGATTTTCAGCGGGTACCTCCAGACGGACGCCCCCATCCACAGGGGCAACAGCGGCGGACCGCTCATGAACCTTCGGGGAGAGGTCATCGGCGTGAACACGGCCGTTGTCTCGGGCGCGCCCGGGATCGGCTTCGTCATTCCCATCAATCTGGTGAAGCGCCTGCTCCCCGACCTTCGCGCGCACGGCAGGGTCCGGCGGGGTTGGATCGGCGTCTCGATTCAGGAGTTGGACCCGGACCTGGCGCGCTACTTCAAACTCCCCCGGGCGGGGGGGGGGCTGATCGCCCGCGTCCGGGAGGGAGGCCCGGCCGGCCGGGCGGGCCTCCGGGCCGGTGATGTGATTCTGTCCCTGGGCGGTCTGCGCCTGCGGGGGAGTCAGGATTTCGGAAGGGCCTTGGCTCGGGCGGGGATCGGCGCACACACGACCCTTCAGGTCTTTCGCGGCGGAGAGAGCCTGGTGATTCAGGTGATGGTCCGGGAGCTGCGGGAATCCCGGACGGCCTCCAAGATCGGTCCGTCGAAACCGGCCAGGCCGGCGCACCCGCCCTTTGGATTGGACCTTCGCCCGCTCTCGTCCTCCATGGCGTCCCGGCTGGGGCTCGAAGACCCGGCCGGCTTGATCGTCGCCGCCGTGGACCCCGGAAGCGCCGCGGACCGGGCCGGCGTGAGACGCGGAGACATCGTCCGCTCCATCGGTCTGCAGGCCGTCCGGTCCGAAAAGGGATTTCGGGAAATTCTTCGCGGATTGAAAGGCGAGAAGACCCTCCTCCTCATTCAGCGCGGAGACCAGCGGATATTCCTGCTCCTGGAAATCGCTCCGCGGCCGGCCCTGCAGTCCCGAAAATCCCCCCCCTCCTCTTGAGGGGCCGACCGGCCGCGGCGATCCCCGCGCTCATCGCCCTGGGTCTCTTACGGGCCGGTTCTGTCCTTGCGATTCCCCTCGTTTGGGCGTTCAACATCGAGGGAACGCTGGACTTGCTCTACGCGGTGTTTCAGGGAACGCGCCTGGGAGTGATCGCACAAATGGGACCCGCGTATTTCCTTCCCACGGTCATCGCGCCCGCATTGCTGGTGAGCCACGTCCTGGCGTTCCGGGTTCCGGCGCGGCGTGGCTGAGCCGGGCCGCCGCCCGGGGCCGTCCGCTTTCGCCGACGGAATGGTTTCAGGGCAGGTAGACGCCGCTTTTCGGTTTGAACGCGAACCACGAGAAGGCGAAGTGGTTGCCGTGGAGGATCGGCTTCAGCTTCTTCCCCTTCAGGGGGCCGTCCACCGCAAGACCGAGGACGTTCTAGCGGCTTCCGG
This sequence comes from Nitrospinota bacterium, assembly GCA_030740135.1. The sequence goes on along the minus strand of JASLXW010000091.1, from coordinate 1,946 downwards.
TCTGTACGTCGCGTATGCCCTTCGGGTCCGGTTGGAACGTCAGCTTCCTGCCGTTCAGGTTCGGGTCGAACACCCCGGTGGCGCCGATGTCCCTCGCCGAAGCGATCTTCGGGCCGCCCAGGGCGGAGGCGGCGCCGTCGGCGTGGAAGACGACGACGCCCCGGCTTCCGATCCGGTCATTCACGACGCGCCGTTTCGCCAGGACCGAGTAGGGGTAGGCCTTGTCACGGTCGCCGAGGGTCACCGCCACGACGCGCTCCATCGGCGGGAGGCGCTTGTCCGTCGGTCCGCGGAAAAGGAAGGGGACGCCCTTGATGTTGTCGTAGCCGACGTAGGGATTCCGGCCGTAGGGCCGCCTGTGGCCGGTGTCTTTGGACAGGACCGGCGCGCCCGGATACGACTTCCTGAAGTGGCCGTACCCCACGAGGGCCGCCGGGACCATCTTCAGCTTCCTGCCGGTGAGGTCGCCGATGATGGCCGCGCCCGTGAACTGCTGCCACCATGATTCCGTCTGCCGGTCGTACATGACGAGGTCGCTGTATCGGAGCTTTCCGGTCGTGCCGAAATCGAGCAGGCGCCCGTCCAGCCTGCGGTCGAAGGCGATGGCCGCGTTGCAGAGCGGACAGAAGGTCACAGTCACCGGAAGGCCGTTCAGCGTGTCGTTGACGATCTCGTGCCAGGTGAGGATCTGGAGGGGATACGCCTTGGCCTTTCCCCGGTGCTCGACGACGACGACGGGCTCGATGTCTTTGACCCACTTGTCGGCCGATTCCTGGGACACAAACTTCGGCTTGTCGGCGGCGGGGATGCCGTCCTTCGGCGGGCCTCCGGAGAAGATCTCCTCATAAGAAACCGAGTGCTTCTTGAAGTTCGTTTTCCACCCCCAGGTGGGGAAGAGCGGCTTCTCGCCGGCGGCCAAGGCGGTTTCAACGCCCGGACCGGCGCTCCCGACGCCCAGGCCCAGGACCGCCGCCAGCGTCAGCGTCGTGAAAGCTCTCATCATTCCGGTCTCCCGAGGCAGGAACGAGGCGTTTCTCTCTATAACCTCGGAATGGCCGGTTGATTCCACGAATCGGTGGATTCGGGCGGATCAGCTCCCCAAAAGATCCTGGACGATGGTCTCGTAAACTTCTTTGGGCTGGGCGCCCACGGCGCGGCGGCCGTCGGGCAGGACGACGGTGGGGGTGGAGTGGATTCCCCGTTCCGAGGCTTCCTGGTGGTCGCGCCGGACGGCCTGTTCCAAATCGGTGTTCCGGTAGAGGTCCTCGAACCGGGGGAGGTCCAGCCCGAGGCCGCGGGCGAGGCCGATGAGGACGTCGTCGTCGGCGATGTCGAGGCAGTCCACCAGGTGGGCCTCCTCGATGCGCTCGACGTAGCGGGCCTCGGCCTCCGGGCCCTGGGCCGCGGCCGCCTTGATGGCCACCGCGCCGGGCATGGAGTGGGGGTAGGGGAAATCGCGGGTCGCCATGAGCGCGGGGTTGACCCGCTCGCCCCCCGAGTGTTCCTTGACCATGGACCAATGGCCGAGGATCTCTTCCTTGCTGAGCGATCGGGCTTCCGGTGTGGGGGCCAGGAGGAAGGTCTTGTACCGGATCTCGAGCCGGTCCCGATAGGTTTTCTTCAGGTCGTGCAACCGCCCGGTCGCCAGAAAGCACCAGGCTCAGTGGACGCACTGGATGTAGGTCAAGCGCGCGGGTGCGGGCAAACCGGGCCTCCTTTGGAATGCGGGGCGGGGCTCAACAGACCCCCCCTCCAGATCGTAAATCAGCTTCAGGTGATCCCGAACCGGAAACAGTTTCGCATGGTTGTAATCCGTTGTCTCCCCGTAGACGCTCCCGGGGGCGCTCTTTTCCTGACATCACCTTCCAAAACGGCCGGCCCTGCATGCAAGGGATCTGAGGAATCCCGGCCGCCGACTGATTTTTTCATCAACCGGCGACGCCGCT
>JASLXW010000090.1 GCA_030740135.1 Nitrospinota bacterium | reverse complement strand
GAGGGATTGGCCAAACGCGCCCCGTCCCAGACCATTTCTTCGGTCAGCGCGTAGCCCAGCCCCTGGACCACGCCGCCCTCGATCTGGCCCTCGACGCTGGTGGGGTTGATGGCCGCGCCGACGTCGTGGGAGGCGACGAACTTGAGCAGCTCGACCTCGCCGGTGGCCTCGTCCACCATGACCTCGGCGGCGTGGACGCCCCAGGTGTAGTCCGTCCAGCCCGCGAAACCGCCGAATCGGTCCGCCCCCTCGTAATTCAGATCGGGGGTCTTGTAGGCGCCCGTGGCCGCGATGGGCAGGCCCTTCGCCTGCGCGCGGGAGACCGCCTCGGCGATCGAGACCCTCTTGTCCGGGGCCGAGGCCATGCGGACCGAGTCCTCGCCCAACGTCAGGTCGCCTGCGGGGGCCTCGAGCAGGTCCGAGGCGGCGTCCACGAGGGAGCGCCGGATGGTCCCCGCCGCGTCCAGGAGCGCCCGTCCGGACATCAGCGTCTGCCGGCTCGAAGCCGTGTAGCCGACCAGGGGCGTCGTCCCGGAATCGGAGTGGATGACCGAGACGTTCTCCAGGGAGAGGCCGAGCGTCTCGGCCACGAGCTGGGCGGCGGTGGAGGTCTGCCCCGCGCCCAGGTCCGACACGCCGACGCGGATGAGGGCCGATCCGTCCACGTCCATCCCCACAAAGCCTTCCGAGCGGCTGAAGGGCCGTCCGTACCCTGTCATGTTGGCCGCGAATCCCCGGCCGACACGCTTGCCCGGCGGGGCCGGGGTCTTCTCCCCCAGGGCCTTCTCGACCTCGCGCGTGAGGCGGTCGAGGTCTACGTGGTTCTCGATCGCCTGGCCGACGGGCAGGGGGTCGCCCTTTCCAAGGTAGTTCTTCCGCCGGATCTCGATGGGGTCCATTCCGAGCGCCCGGGCGACGGCTTCGACTTGGCCCTCGACGGCTAAGGTGATCTGGTTGCAGCCGATCCCGCGCATGGCGTCGGAGAAAGGCCGGTTCGTCACCGCGCCGCGGACGGCCACCCGGACGTTGTCGACGTTGTACGAACCCTGGGCCAGGACCATCGCGCCCATCGTGATGATGCCCGTGTTCGTCCGGTAGGCCCCGGCGTCGGCCAACACTTCCACGTCCATCGCCGTGAGGGTTCCGTCCCTTTTGGCGGCGGTTCGGTACTTCATGACGAAGGGGTGCTTCTTGGAGCCACCGAGGAAGGTGTCCTCCCGGGAAAGGGTCATGCGGACGGGCCGCCGGGCGGCCTGGGCCAGCAGGGCCAGCCACGCCGCCACGAGGGGTTGCTCCTTGCCGCCGAACCCGCCCCCGACCATCGGGCTCCGGATGCGGACGCGGCCCGCCGGGACGCCGAGGACCCGCGCGACGGCGCGGTAGTTCTCGATGAGCTGGGTGGGCCAGCGGATGTTGATGACGCCGGTCGAGTCGATCCAGGCCACGCCCGCCTCGGGTTCGATGAAGCAGTGATCGGCCTGCCGCGTTGTGTAGGTGTGCTCGACGACGACGTCCGCTTCCTCGAAGGCCCGATCGGCGTCCCCCCGGCTCAGGGTGTGGCGGCCGACTTCCGCGCCGGGGTCCTCGGCCAGGGCCTCCTCGGGGTCGTAGACGCCCGGCCGGGGGTCGAGCTCGACGCCCAGCGCGTCCACGGCGGTCCGCGCGGCGGCTTCGTGATCGGCGGCCACCAGGGCCACGGCGTCTCCCGCCGACCGGACGACTCCGTCGGCCAAGACCGGAAATTCCTCGCCGTGAGTGTGGTTGGCGCCGGGGATGTCTTCGGCGGTCAGGACGGCGCGGACGCCGGAGATCCGCCGGGCCGCTTGCACGTCGATTTTCCGGATCCGGGCCGATGCGACGCCGGCGCGCACGACCTTGCCGATGAGGCAGCCCGGCAGATTGAAGTCGTCCGCGAAGAGCGTTCCGCCAACGGCCTTCTCAACGGCGTCCGGCCGGGAGACCGCCTGCCCCGCCATCTTCCAGGAATCCCGGGATTCACCCAAAGCCATTTCCTCGTCCTTCCCGGCGGTGCGCGGAGGGGGAGAGAGGGGGGGAAGGGGTGGATGTCGGGGAATCAGAGCCCCCGATTCGGATGCCTTGACCCGATCCCCGCTGTCTGACTTAATGGATCGATTCTATGGGAACCCGGCATGGAACACAACGGAATCTGCGGGGACGTGAGTCATCTACCGCCCGTCATGCGGACGGGATCATTCCTCCTTGGGGGACAGGCGGTCATGCTTCGGCGCTTCGTTTTCCTCGCGGCCGTTTTGATTCCGCTGTTCAGTCTGATTCGCGCGCCCCGGGCGGATGCGAGGTGCAGCTGGACTACCGGTTTGTTGACCTTCCCAGCGGCTTTCAAATTCAGCAGACCCGGTTCCGGACGTCGATCTCAACCCGCGAAGCCCTTTTCTCAACGTTGGACCGGGTGGTGGACACCCTCATCGAAGCCCTGGGGAAACGGATCGTCATGAAAGACGGCTCGACCGCCGAGATTGAATCTTCCCCTTTGTCGTTGAGCGATCGGGAGCGGGCCCAGCTTCACGAACCCTTTGCGAAGTCCATCGAGACCCTGACCCGTTTCGGCGACGGCTTGGCCGAGCGGCGGCGCGGCCGGCTTGCGGAGGCGACAGGGCGGTTGAAGCGCACAGTAAAGCTGGACGCGGATTTCGCGGAGGCGTGGGGCTGGCTCGGGATTGTTCAAATGGAGGCCGGGCGGTTGAAAGAGGCCGCTGAAAGTCTGACGCGCGCCTTGTCCCTTCTCCGGGCCCGGGGGGGAGGGGGGGGCGAGGGCGAAGTCGCGGCGGCCCTCAGGCGCCTTGCCCAAGTGCGGGAACGTCGGGGCGCGACCCGGCCCGGTTCGTCTCCGCTCGATGAGTCCCTCCGGATTTATCGGGAGTCGCTGGGGATCGATCGGCGCCTGGGGAACGAGGCCCGGGCGGCGAGGACGCTGGGTGATATCGCGCGGGTTTTGGAAAAACTGAACCGCGCCGGTGAAGCCATGGCCCGGCTCGAGGCGTCTCTCGCCGTCTTCCGTCGCACCGGCATGGAGGCGGCGGCGGCCGAAACCCTCGGCCGGCTGGCCGACCTTCACGCAAAGGCGGAACGGTTCGATGAGTCCCTCCGGCGTTACCGGGAGTCCCTCGCCCTTCTCCGCCGCTTGGGCGATTCGCGCAACGAAACGAAAACCTTCAACCGCCTCGCCGACGTGTGGGTCCGGTCCAGGCGCTACCCCAAGGCCATCGAGACCTACCGGAAGGCGCTTCGAATTTCCCGGGACCGGACGGACGGCGCCGCGGAGGCGGACACGCTGAACCATCTTTCGGCCGACTATTTTCGGATGGACCGTTTCTCCAAGGCCCTCGAGGCGGCGGGGAGGGCGTACGCGATCAGGTCCCGACGCCGCGATTGGGCGGGCATGGCCGACGCCTTGAACAGTCTGGGCGCGATCCACGTCAAGCTCGGCCAGCCGGCGGAGGCGTTGGAAAGCTGGTGTGACGGCCGGACCCTCGCCCGCAGGCAGGGCCTGAAGAAACGCGAGAGGCGTTTCGACCGAAGCGTCAAGCGGTTCATTCGGTTGCATCCCCGGCTGTCGTGTCCGTATTGATGAAAGACGGGCGCTCCGGCCGCCGCAATTCTTCTCCGGGCATCCGGCGCTTCAAACGGAAGGTGTCTTGACAGCCTTCCCGACGATTGGCTAGGCTCGCGGAATCCATGAGCAAACGCTTCGCGCGGTCCGTCCGTTGAATGTCCGGATCGGGGGCGGCCGGTTTCCCATCGACCCACACACCCCAGACCGGACCTGATCGAGATCCCCGTTCGGCGGGGGGAAGGAGACGTTGAATGCTCGTCGCGACGAAAGACAAGATGCTGCCCACCACCATCACGGGATCTCTCCCCCGGCCGCACTGGTACACGGCCTCCCTCGGTGACCGGGGCTTCCGCGAGGCCATGTCCGATGTCCGGTTCCGCGAGCAATATTTCGATGCCGTCTCCTCCTACATCCGGGACCAAGAGCGCGCGGGCCTGGACGTCGTCACGGACGGCGATTGCCGGTTCGACCCCGACGTGGGGGGGATGTCCTGGTTCTCCTATGCCGCCCGGCGGCTCGGTGGAATGGAGGGCTACGACCCTTACAAGGTCGCCAAAGGCTACCAGGGCGCGGGCCGAGGGGACATCGTCTTCGAGATCATGGAGTCCCGCCTCATGCCCCGCGCGGTCGGCGAAATCACCCGTGGAAAACTCGATTACACGCCCATCTGGAAGACCGCCCAGCAGATGACCTCCAGGCCCGTCAAGTTCGGGACCATCACGCCCGAGCTGGTCGCCGGCTCCGTGGGCAACGACCATTACAAGACCCGGCGGGGGCTGATCGAGGCCGTGAGCGACGTGTTCAACGAGGAGCTGAACGCCCTGGCCGACGCGGGCGCGGCCGTCATTCAGATGGAGGAGCCGAACATCCACCTCATGGCCATCCGGCGGCACCACGACGTCGAGGCGCTCGACGCGGACTTTTTCGTGGACGTATTCAACCGGACGGTAAAGGGACTGCGGGGGAAGACGGAGGTCTGGTGCCACACGTGCTGGGGCAATCCCGGCCAACAGAGGCTCTTCGCCGAGCCCCAGTCCTACGAGCCCGCGCTGGAACACCTGAATCAGGTCGACGTGGACGTGATCACCTTCGAGACGTGCAGCACCGGGGGGATGGACTTCGCCGCCATCGGGCGGCATATCACGGACAAGAAGGTCGCCGTCGGCGTCGTGGACCACCGGAACCTCCAGGTCGAGCGGCCCGAGGACGTGGCGGGCCTCATCCGGAAGGCCCTGGAGCACATCCCGGCGGAGCGGCTGGTCATCTCCTCCGATTGCGGCTTCGGCCGCGAGGGGCTCACCCGCCGGGTCTCCTACTTCAAGATGGTCTCCATCGTTCGGGGAACGAACATCGTCCGCAAGGAGCTGGGGCTCCCCGAGGCGGAATGCGTCGGGGCGGACAAGCGGTTCCAGTTCGCCGAGGAGGCGTAAGGCGCCGGGAATCACTCGGGCGTTTTATTGAAAGCGGATAAGGAATTCGCCGCGGACGACCCCGCACGCCCATGGCGGCAAGTGGTCATTCCGAGCGATGAGTCAACCGATAATTCGAAAGGCTTTTATCCACAGATTGCACAGATTTCTGAAACTCCGCTAACCCACACCTCTCATATGTCATTCCGAGTACAGCGAGGAATCCCGCCTCGAATCCCTTGTTTTTGGTCTTCTCCAATCTGTGTAATCTGCGAAATCTGTGGATATGCCTTTTGCCTCTGTCTTGGCCCTCTTTCAATCCGTGGAATCCGCGGCCCTCAAGATGACGTTCTCATGCTTCGATGTATTCGATGGTCTTTTTTGAAAGCCGCCTGGCGCCGTCCTTCGTCACGCACACGGTGTCGCCCACCGGGATTCCGCGCTTGCCGTCGGGAGAAGTGCAGATTGGCTGAATCGCGAGAATCATATTCTCCCGGATGACGGCGTCCTCGGTCTCTACACGGGAGGAGCCGGGGAAACCCGCGTAGGCTTCGTCCGTCCAGACCGGAACCTCGATGTTCGCCAGCCCCATCCCGTGCAGGGGAACGCGGGACCATCCGTAACCCGCGTCCCGGATAGGGTCCGTCAGGGCCCGGCACATCTCGCTCATCCGGACGCCGGGTTTCAGCGTTTTCAGCCCGTTCTCGAAGGCCGCGTACGCCGAATCATACATCCGGCGCAGGTCTTCATTCGGTTTTCCCAGGCAGACCGGCTGGTGGGGGTGCGCGTAGTACCCGCAGTACTTGGGGCTGATTTCGTTGACGATGGTGTCCCCTTTTTTCAGCGGCAGGTTCGGCGGGGCGTACACCGCGTGGGCGGGCTCCGCCCCGGCCTCCCAGAGGAGCATCGTCGGCGGCTCCGAGCCGTTGGCCAGCATGGCGCGAACCATTTCCGCATAGACTTCGGCCTGGGTCGCGCCCGGTTTGGCGGAATCGGCCATCGCCTGAATCGCGAGGTCCCCGATCTCGGCCGCGCGGGTGTGGCACTCGATTTCCTCCGCGCTCTTGATCCACCGAAGCTTTTCGATGATGTCGGTGGCGTTTTCCAGCGCCGCGCCCGGCAGGGCCTTTTGAAGCTCCAGATAGGCGCCGTGGGGAAAGATCCCCTCGGGCTCCCGCTCGCCGGGAAGTCCGACAATTCCCACCCTGCCGCCGCCGCACCCCAGTTCTTTCAACCGGTCCGCGGCCATGGACGCCCCGAACGGCCAACCGCCGCCGCGAACGTCTTTCACCCAGCTCTGCTGTTTGCGAACGGACCATTCCGCCGCCGGCGGAAACCACAGGAACACCGTCGGATCGGCATCACGCGGGAACACGCAGTACCCTGAATGACCGTTGACGCCCGAGACGTACCGGATGTCCGCCATGAACCCGTACCAGAAACCCGAATGGCCCCGGATGATGAGGGCGTCCAAGTCCCGTTCGGCCATTTTTTGCCGAATCGCGGCCCACCTCCGGTCTCGTTCGGCCAGGGAGAGATGGGGAAAGCCGTTCTTGATCTCCAATGGGTCTCCTTTCAGGGGAGATAGAAACCGATTTCAATTTCAGGAAGCCTATCCGACCTTGCGTCGCTCTTCAATCCGGGGGTTTTGACTGATCACGACGGAAAGGCTTTTATCCACAGATTGCACAGATTTCTGAAACTCCGCTAACCAACACCTTTTCATATGTCATTCCGAGCACAGCGAGGAATCCCGCCTCGAATCCCTTGTTTTTAGTCTTCTCCAATCTGTGTAATCTGCAAAATCTGTGGATGCGCCTTTTACCTCTGTCTTTGTCTCTTTCAATCTTTGAATCCACAGATTACACAGATCCATCCACAGCCGACCCAAAGGGTCAACCGACCCGAGGGGTCAACCGACCCAAAAGTCACCCCCCTCGAAGCCCAACCGTCCCGGAGCCGGAGAAGGCCCTCCGGGGACCCTCAGGCGACCGTGACGGATTTGGCCAGGGAGCGGGGGCGGTCGATGTTTCGCTTGAGGCCCGTGGCGGTGAAGTAGGCGAAGAGCTGGCCGATGATCAGGTGGAGGAAGGGCGTCACCAGCAGGGGGGCGGGCGGAAGGACGATGGATTCGTCGCACACGGCCAGCGCGTCTTTGTCCCCCTCGGTGTGGAACCCCAGGACGTAGCCACCCCGCGCCTTGATCTCCTCGGCGCTGCTCAGCGAGAGGGTGTAGAGCTCGCCCGCGTCAGGCGGCGGGATCAGGACCAGCGAGGCCATGCGCTCGTCGATCAGGGAGATGGTCCCGTGCTTGAGGAACCCGGCGGGCATGCCCTCGGCGTGCAGGTAAGTGACCTCTTTCATCTTGAGCGCCGATTCCATGGCGATGGCGTAGTAAATCCCCCGGCCCAGATAAAGCCAGTTTTTCCTATCCATCCGCCGGTGGGCGATGGTGTGAATGAATCCCGAGCGCTCGTTGAGGATCGTCTCGATGAGGTCCGGCAGCCGGCCGAGTTCCCCGCGCAGGACCTCGACCTCCCCTTCCGAGAGACGGCCCGTCTCGATCCCAAGCTCCAGGGCGATGAGCAGGAGGATGGTGATCTGGGAGATGGCCGCCTTCGTGCTGAGGACGCAGATCTCCGGACCGGCCCCCTGGATGATCACCCGATCGGCCATTCGCGCGATGGATGACCCCATGACGTTGACCACCGCCGCCGTGGCCGCGCCCTGGGCTTTGGCGTGGCGGAGCGCGCTCAGCGTATCGTATGTCTCCCCCGACTGGGAGCAGGCCAGGACCAGGGTGTCGCCGTCCGAGGTGGCCAGGCCGCGAAACTCGTCGCTGCTTACGGCCGGGAGGAACCGTCCGGCCAGCTGAGAAAAAAGGTACTGGGCGGTGAGGCTGACGTAATAGGTCGTCCCCGTCCCGATGAGGTACGTCCGCCCGAACCCCTCGACGGCGCGGGCGATCTCGCGCAGCTCCGAACGGTCGAGCTCGAGGGCGTGGGCGATGGTGCGCGGCTGCTCGTAGATTTCCTTGAGCATGTAGTGCGGGTAGCCCCCGCGCTTGGACATCTCGGCGTCCCACTGGATCTCCATGACGCTCTTGCGGATGGTCCGCCCGGTCAGGAAGTCCTTCACCGTGAACCCGTCCCGGGTGACGATGGCCATCTCGCCGTCCTCCAGGACCACGGCGTGCTTGGTGAACTCGATAAAGGCGTTGAAGTCCGAGCCGACGAAGTTGCAGCTCTCTCCGATCCCCAGGATGAGGGGGCTTTCTTTTTTGGCGCAGAGGATCCGGTCCCGCTCGCGCAGGGCGATCACCGCCAGGGCGAATGTGCCTTCGAGCTCCCGGGCCGAGCGGCGGAAGGCGTCTTCCAGGTTCAGCCCGGCGTCCATGTTCCCCTCGATGAGGTGGGCGATCACCTCGGTGTCGGTCTCGGAGAGGAACTTGTGTCCTTCCGCCTGGAGGCGCTCCCGCAGGACGCGGTAGTTGGCGATGATCCCGTTGTGGACGACGGCCAGGTCGCCCCGGCAGCCGGTGTGCGGGTGGGTGTTCTCGCGGTTGACCTTTCCGTGGGTGGCCCAGCGGGTGTGGGCGATGCCGACCTCGCCGCTGAGCCGCGTCAACCCTTCGAGGGCGTTGACCTCCTCGACGCTGCCGACGTTCTTGCGGATTTCGAGTTGTTCGTCGTGGATGACCGCGACGCCGCAGGAATCGTAGCCGCGGTACTCCAGGTTGCGGATGGTCTGGTACAGGTCCGCCGCGACCGGGCGGTGACCGACGACTCCGGAGATGCCGCACATGCGCTTACACCTCCCGCGGGGCGGTGCCGTGATGGGGGATGGTGCTCCCGCCCCGGATGACCGTGCCCGCCAGCAGGGTGTTGCCCGCGCCGATCACGGACTTGTCGCCGATGAAAGAACCCAGCTTGGCCATCCCCGTCTCGACCATTTCGCCGTTCACGGAGGCCTGAATGTTCGTGCCGTCCAGGTTGATGTTGACCGTGACCGTGCCGGAGCCGATGTTGGCCCCTTCGCCCACGACGCTGTCCCCGATGAAGGATAGGCGTCCCACCTTGCTCGATCCGAACAGGACACAGTTTTTCAATTCGACCCCATAGCCGATCACCGAGCCCGGACCGACGCTGGTGTAGGGGCGGATGAGGACGTTGTTCCCCACGAAACTGTCTTTTCCGAGATAGCAGGGGCCTTCAATGACCGTTCCGGACAGGATCTTGACCCCCTCCTCGATGTGGATGGGTCCATTGACGTGGACCCACCCCTTCAGCTGGGTGGTGTCGGAGACGACGGCCTGGCGCCACGTATCCATGACCATCCGGTTCGCCCGCAGGATGTCCCACGGGTTTTTCACGTCGGCCCAGTCCTGCTCCCAGATGCAGGAGTGCAGCCCGCTTTCGCCGATCCAGGCCACCAGGGCCCCGCCCATGTCGCCGCCGGCGCCTCGCAGGGTCGTGAAAAAACTCTGGGGAAGGACAAAGGCCCCCGCCAGCACATAGTTCCCGAACCCGCTCTGCCCGGGTTTTTCGACCAGCCGGGTGATGCGCATCTCGTTGTCCAGGTAGACGTTGCCGAAGGCCTCGGCCGCCGGGGTCAGACAGATGGCCGCCACCGGGGCCTTGAAAGAATTGAAGCTCTGAATGGTCTCCAGGTAAATGTTCCCGGTGGTCACCACGTCTCCGTACACGAGCAGGAAGTGCTCGCCCGGATTGATCCGCGTCTCGGCTTGCAGGAGCGCGTTGCCGATCCCGAGGTCCTCTTCCTCCTGGCTGACGTAGCTGATGCGGACGCCGAAATCGCCCCCATTGCCGAAATGGGTGATGATGCGCTCCTTGCCGTGGCCGACCACCAGGATGAGGTCCACGACGCCGGCCGCCCGCAGGGAGTCGATGGCGCTCTCCAGGAGGTAGCGGCCGCTCAGGTGGATCATCGGCTTGGGACGCGAAGATGTGAAAGGAGGCAGGTTGTCACCGCCGCCCGCGAGGATGATCGCCTTCATGAAACGGCCCCTGGCGCCCGGCGGGCGTCGGATCTTTTCATGGCCCTCTTTCTCCTTGCCGGGAAGACCGGGGAGGAGATATTTTCCGCCGCGCTCGAATCACGGGCCGGAAAATGAGTCATGCTACGCTTGATTATATGGAGTGTTCGGTTCGGGGGGCAACAAAATCCCGGGTCGGGTTTCGGCGGGGGAGAGGCCCCCCGCACGTCAACGTCGGGTCGGCTTTCCACGCTGCCTGGCCGGGCGGGGGGTTTCGACGCCCAGTTCCTTCAGCTTGGTCCGGAGGGTGTTGCGGTTGATCCCCAAGACGTTGGCGGCCTTGATCCGGTTTCCGCCGGTTTCCTCAAGAACCATTTCCAAGAGCGGCTTCTCGATGCAGCGCTTCACAAAATCGAACAAGTCTCCCTTCTTCACCCGATCCGCCTTGCGTGCAATATTCCGCAGCTTGTCCATCAAGGATTCGGACAGGCACTCGATCGTGCCCAGGCGGCTGAGCTCGCGCTGGACGCGCTGCATTTCCAGGGCGCCCCGGATGACCGCGCTCGCCTCTTCGGCCTGGATCGGTTTGGTCAGGACGCCGAAGATCCCCGACCCCACTAAATCCAGCGCCTTCCGCTTGGACGAGGCGTTGGCCAGCAGCACCAGGCGGTAGGTCCCGGTTCGATGGTCATCGCCCTCGAAGAATGAATCGTTGGGGTAAGCCGCAAACGCGAGCAGATAACGCTGTCCCCGCAAATCGCCTTGGCGGACCCCGTCCCCCATCGGCTGGATGGTGATATCGAGCGATTTGGCGCTCTCCTCCAGGACGGCGTAAGTCCTTTCATCTTGATCCAGAACCAAGACGCGTTCGGAAACGGGGGGACTCAAGGAAAATGCTCCCAGACCCGTCAGGCTGATAAAGGTCGCGAGGAACCCCGCATCCGGGACTCCCAACGGCCTGGCA
>JASLXW010000008.1:18330-22743 GCA_030740135.1 Nitrospinota bacterium | reverse complement strand
GGGCAACCCTGAAATTTCGGACATCGAGGAGAAGAGACTAACTCAAAAAGTGGTACAACTTTAGGGGGAAGGGCAGGCCTCCGTACTCCCGCCGCCACCGGTAATAGGTCTGCTCGGAGATCCCCAGCGTCTTGCAGACCTGAGCCATCCTCTGCCCATTGGCTAACTCCACCTCGGCCTGACGAAGCTTGTGGATGATCTGCTCCGCGGTGAATCCCTTCCGACTCATCACTGCCCCCTTTCTAGGCCAATCCAGTCCGAAAGCTGTACGAAAATCCTAACCCTCAAACTGCACCGGCTTCAGGGGGGCAGGTCATGTAGGACGGGCGGGCCCGGGTGTTCGTCACAACGGCCGCCTCGGAGACTTCGGTCCCCGTTCCGGCCGTCGTCGGAAGGGCCAAGACCGGGATCAGCCGGTCCCCAATCCGCTCATCCCCCCCGTCCGCGATGTCGTAATCCCGGATACTCCCGCCGTGGGCGCAGATGACCGTGGCCGCCTTCGCGGCGTCCACGGGGCTTCCTCCCCCGAGGCCGACAATGGCGCCGAAACCGCCCGCCCGGATCCGGCCGGCGAGGTCCTCGACCCCGTCGTCCGTCAGGTTGGGCTCGCAGCCGTCGAACGTCTCCCTCTGAAGACCCGCTTCGCGCAAGGCTCTCTCCACCGGCCCGAGCAGGCCGGCGTCGGCGACCCCCCGGTCGGTCACGACCAGGACGGGTCCGGCCGAAAGCCGCGCGGCCTCCGGCCCGATCTCCCTCACCGCGCCCTGGCCGAAAATCAGCCGGTTCGGCCACATGATCGTGCGCGAGATCTCGTGGATATCCATCAGTGGTCGCTCCTCTCATTCTCAGCCGGACCGATGGATCCGGCTCTTCAGACTCGATTCGGAGATGACCCTCCCGTTCCGGACGACCCAAAGCCGTGGGGGATGGAAACGAACCGCCTGGGCGGGGGTTTCGCAATCGATGACGACCAGGTCCGCCGCCCCGCCCTCCCGGATGCCGTAGTCGTCGAGACCCCAGATCCTCGCCGAGTTGAACGTGGGCATTCGGAAGACGGCTTCAATCTCGCCCGGGAGAGAAAGATGCGCCACATGGGCGGTCAGCAGGGCGATCTCCAGGAGGTCCGCCGTCCCGAACGGATAAAACCCGTCATAGACGCAATCCTGGCCGAACGCCACGTTGATCCCGGCCGCCATGAGCGCTTTCACGCGCGTGACGCCCCGGCGGACGAGACCCCGGTCCCCCCTGCCCTGCACGACCAGGTTCGTGGCGGGATTCGTGATCATGTGGATGCCCGCCCGCTTCACCCGCCGGATGACATCCGCCGCGTAATCCTCCGGGTAGGCGGCGAGAGCGCACGTGTGTCCGGCGGTGACTCGGCCCTGATAACCGGCGTTGAGCGTTTTGTCCGCCAGGACTTCCAGGGACCGGATGGCCGGGTCGTCGGTCTCATCCACGTGCATGTCGATGTCGGCGTCGAAATGCTTCGCGATGCGGAACGCGACGTCGATGTGCTTCGCCCAGTCCTCCGGCCGCTTCTCATGGTGCGGTATGCCCCCCACGAGGTCGGCCCCCATGTCCATCGCCTGCCAGAGCAGGTCTTCCGTTCCGGGGTCGCACAGGATGCCTTCTTGGGGAAACGCGATAATCTGCATGTCCACGAGATCGGCGTAGCGCCGTTTGACCTCCAGAAGACCTTCCACGGCCCGGAGACCAACGATGGCGTCCACATCGGCGTGCGTGCGAAGCCGCGTCGTTCCGTTCCGAACGGCCATCTCAATCGTCCGGCCGGCCCGTGCGACGATGTCCTCCACCGTGTACCGGCGCTTTCGCTCCCAGATGACCTCGATGCCGCCCATGAGCGTCCCCGTCCGGTTGGGCGGGATGTCGCCCGCGATTTGGGTCTTGTCGAGGTGAATGTGCGGCTCGATGAAAGGCGGACTGACCAGACGGCCGCCCGCGTCGATCTCCCGGTCCGCCCGTTCCGGAATGGCGTGTGCGATTCGGGCGATGCGATCTCCGGCGATCGCGATGTCAACCGGAGCGTCCGCATCCATCCCGACCGGCCGCGTGTTACGGATAATCAGCTCCAAATCCGGCTCCTCTCCGCCTCACTTTTCCACCTGCTTAGCCGCGCGGATCTCCGACCCCGCAAGCCGGGGGGGGGATGGAATGATCCCCTCTCCGATATCCGAGGTTACCCAGAAAACTTCTTCGTGCGCACCGGGTAAATAATCTCATGCAGGTTTCCAGTCATCCGTGAAGACAGATTGGATCATCATCCGCCAACCCGTGCATGAGATCCACCTTTCGCCCGGTCATTATTCCGGGCTTCCTTTGGCCCGGGAACTTGGTTACAATAATTGTCCTGGAAGGCGATTCCTCTTTTGACACAAGGCCCTTCATTGTCGTCCGTTTTGAAAATCCGCGGGAGAAAGGACGCCCTTCACTCCCTCGCGCTCCTGGCCATCGGGCTCCTTCTCCTCATGGCGCCGGTGGGAGACGCGCCCAACCTGCAAATCAAAGAGGCCCGGGTCGTCTTCCTGCAGAACGCACCGGTCATTTTGTGGCTGGCGGTGTGGTGGGCGTCCGTGCTGCTCTACCTGCGGCTGGCTTTCGGCCGGGAGGATTTCAAGAAGAGCCTGGGGCCGGGCGTCCGGACCGGTCTCATCTTCCACCTGGGCCTTCTTCTTCTGGATTTTATCGGCGACATGGGCGGGGGGCGGATCAGCCTGAGCCGGCCCTTCATCGCGTACCTTCACGTTGTGACCCCGGTGGGGTTCGGCGCCATTGCCTGGTGGGTGTCCGGCCACTGGACGGTGAGGCCGGAGGACCCGGTGACAAAAAGAGGGGAGAGCGAGAGCCGCCTTTGCACCCTCTTGGCGCTTCTTCTGGTTTGGTCCCTGTTGCAAACGCTTTGGGCGCGGCAGTTTCTCCTCTTCGGCGTTCTCCTGATCATCTACGCCGCGTTCTGGAAAGGAGGCACGGCCACCTCGGTCCTGCTGGAGCGTCGTTACTGGCTCATCGCTGACCGGTTTTCCGGCGAGACGGCCTTCTTGGTCCCGCTTTTCTTCATCTCCCTGCTCTCATTGTTTTTCATCGTCTACCAAGCCAGCAATGGGTTCACGCAATTCTACGAATATTTCTACGGGGTTTATTTGAATTGGGCCCGGGACCTGCTGGCGGGCCGGCCGGTCCCCTCGGGTGAGGCCACGGGATATTGGGTCTTCGTGGCGGCGGTCTTCCGGATTTCCGGCGAAAGCAAGGTGGCCCTTCAGATCGCCCAGATCGTCATCAACGCGTCCATCCCGCTGCTCGGTTACTTCGTGGCGCGAAGGCTTGCGCCGAAGGCGGTGGCGCGTCTGGCCGCGCTGATCTTGACCTTCAATTTCATCCACCAATGGGACGCGGTGAATTTCCACTGGTCCATCCTTGTGACCTTTTACTCGCTGACGGCCATCGCCGCCTTTCTCGGCTTCAGCGAGTCCAGGGGAAAGGGCCGTTGGATCTACCTGACGATCTCGGGTCTCGCCTTCGGTCTTCTGGTGGCCGTGCGAACTGAGAACGCCTTGTTCGTGCCCGTCTTCCTTTGGTGGCATTGGAGGAGAAGGCGCCGAGAACCCGAGGGCGCCCGCCTCTTGATCGGAACGCCCAAGGTCGCGACGGCTGTGGTCCTCCTGGCCTTGCTGGGCGGCGCGCCATTCGCCGCTGTCAACTACCTCAACATGGGGACGTTCTATCCCGTCGGCAACGAGGGCGGAAAGGTGGGCTCGCAGTACGCCCTTCAGGACATCTGGAGCCAGTATTACTACTACGCCCTCCCGGGGGGAGAGAACCCCATTAAGGAGCCCGCAAGGTCCTGGAGGGAGATCAAGAAAGACCCGCTGGGTTTTATCGGCCGTCTGTTCGTCAAAGGGGGACAAGAAACCCCGTGGCCGGGCGGGAGCATCGTGCAAAGACTCCAGAACGGCATCCCCATCCTGTTTTCAACCGCTCAATGGTCGTACTTCGACTTTTTCTACTTCAAAATGCTCAGCCGATGGCATCTGTATCTGAACTTCTACGCCGCCCTTCTCGCCGGGGTGGGAATCTGGGCTTTGGCGAAGGATCCGCGCCCCCACCCCTTCTGGAGCGCCGTCAACGCATACCTCATCGCGCGCTATTTCATGCACGTCTTCCTCACGAACCACCCCGAAGGCTCCTACCGGTATGCAAGCCCGTTCCTTCCTTTCGTCTCGATCTACGTAGCCCTGGGAATCTGGATCATTTGGAGGGCCGAGCGGCCCCGATCGACGCGGCCGGTCCGGCCGGCCGCCAGTGGCGGGAATGGCCCGGTCTCGGCTTGAAATGGGAAATCCCCGAATCAAGCGGAGAAAACGTCTCTTCTCCTTGAGGATTAAACATTGCAATCAC
>JASLXW010000008.1:0-18320 GCA_030740135.1 Nitrospinota bacterium | reverse complement strand
AAAGAACACCCGATCACCCGGGTGGGACTCCCCCCGCGACATTCTCATCGAGGGAGGAAAGATCGACCGGATCGGCGAGGGCCTGAACGTCGAAGCCGAATCGACCATCGACCTGGACGGCCGGGCCGTCGTTCCGGGCTTCGTGGAAGCCCACACCCACATCGACAAGGCGTACACCCTCCACCTCTGCAACAACGCGGAGGGGACGCTCAGCGGCGCCATCCGGGAAATGTACAAGGTCAAGGAAAACGCGACCGTCGATGAGATTTATGGCCGGGCCGAGACCTGCCTGCTCAACTTCATCTCCCACGGGGCGACGACCGTCCGGACGCACATCGACGTGGACCACGCCATCGACCTCCGGGGGATGGAGGCGCTTGTCCGGCTCCGCGACCGCTACCGCGAGAAGGTCACGCTCCAGCTTGTCCCCCTGGCCCAAAGCGCCCCGGGGGCGACAGACGAGTCGGCTTACCGGAAGTATCTGAGGGAGGCCGTGTCCATGGGCGCGGACGCGATCGGCGGAGTCCCCACCCTGTCGGTCGACAAAGCGGCCCACATCGAGATCGCCTTCGAGACGGCGGCGGAGTTCAACCTTCCCGTCGATCTCCACGTAGACGAATCCGACGACCCCAACCACCTCGTCCTCGAACAACTTGCGGAAAAGACCATCGCCGAGGGGTGTCAGGGCCGGGTCGTCGCGGGACATTGCTGCTCCCTGGCGGCCGTGGACAACGCGACGGCCGCGCGGGTCATCGACAAAGTGGCCGAGGCCGGTATCTCCGTCATCACGCTCCCGCTCTGCAATCTCTACCTCCAGGGCCGGGGCGACGCCCAGCCCGTCCGACGCGGGATCACGCGCGTAAAAGAGCTTCTGGAAGCGGGGGTCAATGTGTTCTGCGCCTCCGACAACGTTCAGGACGCCTTCGGTCCCTATGGACGCGCGGACACGCTGGAGGCCGCCTGGCTCACCGGATTGGCGGCCCATCTGAACGAGTCATTCAGGTCAACGCTCTTGGACATGGTGACGGGGAGACCGGCGAAGGCCCTGGGTTTCGGCGACGGGTACGGGCTTCAGGAGGGCGCGGCGGCGGACCTCGTGGTGATGGCGTCGGAGTCGCCCGGGACCGTTGTGGTGGAGCGCCCCGAGCGGCTGCTGGTGTTTCGTTCGGGCCGGGTGGTCTCGGCCGGAGCCGGGGCGGAAGTCTTGGGAATCGATGGGCCGGAGGTCTATTGAGAAAGGCATAAATAATGCCCTACACGGAGCGACTCAACAAAAAGCCTGGAGGGGTCCCCGACACTTCTGGGGCGGGTACGGAGCCCCGCCCCTACACGCGATTCCGAATTGGACATGCAGGGGCCGGGCGCGAGTCGGTTGACTCCTGTACCGGCCCGTCACACGCCCGCGTTGACCCCCAAGACCCACCCACGGGGGCCTACGGGGAGACCGGCTCCGCGACCGCTTGGAGGACCTTCTTGACCTTTTCCTTCGTCGCGGGCAGGTCGTAGATCCACACGCCGCAGGCGTCGTGGATGGCGTTGATGATCGCGGGCGCCGTCGGGATGGTCGAGACCTCCCCGACCCCTTTCGCGCCGAAAGGCCCTTCGATCTCCGGGTCTTCGACCATGATCGTCACGATCTCGGGGATCCGGTCGATCCCAGGCATGCCGCACTTCTTGAAGAGCTTGCTCTTGGGCCGGCCGGCTTTGACAGCGTACTCCTCGCTCAGGGCGTACCCGATCCCCTGGACGACCCCGCCCTCGATCTGCCCGCGGCAGGCGGCGGGATGGATGACACGGCCTACGTCGTGCGCCGTCACCATGCGCTCCACCCGGACCTCGCCCGTCTCTTCGTTGACGCTCACGACGGCCGCCTGGGCGCCGTACCCGTATGTCACGTGCGTCTTGTAGTCTTCCTTGTCGAAAGATCCCCACGCGTCGGTTTCCGGCGGCGCATAGAGGCTTTCGGCGTCGAATGGTCGGTCTCCGGCCCGGGTCTTGATCTCGGCGAGGCTCAGACAGCGCTCCGGCGTCGTTTCAGCAAAAACCTTCCCCCCTTCAACGCGCAGGATCTCCGGCGGCACGTCCAGGAACTCCGCCGCCGCCCGCACGATTTGCTCTTTCACGTCCCGGGCGGCCCGGATCACGGCGTTGCCCGTCACAAAGGTCTGTCTCGAAGCGGAAGACACGCCGCTGTCCGGGGTCTCGAAGGTGTCGCCCGTCAGGATGTCGACGTCTTCATACCCGACGCCGATCGTCTCGGCGGCGAACTGTCTCAGGATGGTGGTCATCCCCTGGCCGATCTCGGCGGCCCCGGCGCGGACCCTCACCCGGCCGTCTTCTTCCAAAGAGACCCGCGCGCGGGATTCGTCCTCATCGCTGGCGTTGCCGAGCCCGACGTTCTTGTAGGCCAGGCCGATGCCGACGCCCCGCCGCCAGGGAGAGCCGTTGGGATTCTCGTTTCGCAACTTCTCCCAGCGGACGGTCTCGGCGACCTTCCGGACGCACTCCTTCAGGCCGACGCTGTGAGGCAAAAGCTGTCCCGCGCCCGTCCGCTTTCCGGCCTCGAGCGCGTTTCGCATGCGCAGCTCGATCGGGTCCATCCCCAGGGCCTCGGCCACCTGGTCCAGGACAACCTCGATGGGATAGGCCGCCTGGGGGGTCCCGAAGCCGCGCATCGCACCCCCGACGGGGTTGTTGGTGTACACCCCGATCACGTCCACCCGGACGTTGTCCACTTCATAAGGGCCGGCGGCGTGCGTCGCGGCGCGGGTGATGACGACGTCCCCCACCGAGGCGTACGCCCCGGTATCGCTGATGTGCAAGGCGTCCACGGCGACGATCCGCCCGTCCCGCGTCGCGCCCGCCTTGACCCGGGAGATGAAGGGATGGCGCTTGGTCGAGGCGAGGAGCGATTCCTCCCGGTCGAGGACGTATTTGACCGGCCGTCCGGTTTTCACGGTGAGAAGCGCGCAAACGATCTGCGGGAGAATGTCCTCCTTCCCCCCGAAGGCGCCGCCGCACTTGGGCATGACCACCCGGACCCGCCCGGCCTCCCACCGGAGCGCGGCGCAAACCTGGCTCTGGTCGGAGAACACGTTCTGCCCGGCGCACTCGACGACCAGGATGCGCCCCCCCCCTCCCCCATCGGGGCCGTCCTCCAGGTGCGTGAGACACGCTTCGGGCTCGAGATAGCCGTGCTCGACGAAAGGCGTCGTGAACTCCCGCTCGATGACCACGTCGCATTCGGCGAAGGCCGCGTCCACGTCGCCCCGGTTGACCCGCCGGCGGCTGACGATGTTCTTCCCGTACGCCTTGATGACCTGCCCTTCGGGAACCAGGTCCTGGACGTAGGGGGCGTCATCCTTCAGGGCCTCGCGCGGGTCCAGGAGGGGCTCCAGGATCTCCCACTCGACCCGGATCTTCTTCAGGGCCGCTTGGGCGGACTCGGCGGACTCGGCGGCGACCGCCGCCACCGCCTCCCCGACACACCGGACCTTGCCCTCGGCGAAGACGGGCTGGTCGGGAGTAAGGAGACCAAACCGGTTGTGGGGCACGTCTTCGGCCGTGATGACGGCATGGACCCCGTTCATGGCCTCGGCATCGGAGGCGTCGATGGACAGGATTCGGGCGTGGGGCCGGGCGCTCCTGAGGACCGCGGCGTAGAGCATCCCGTCCATGTACAGGTCGTCGGCGTAGAGCGCCGTCCCACAGGACTTGTCCAGGGCGTCGTCGCGCATGAAAGAGCGGCCGATCACCCCGTTGCCGTCGAGACCGCTTTCAACGGGGGAGCCTTTTTCGGGATGGACGACTGAATCGATGGCCTCGAGGATCTGCCTGTACCCGGTGCAGCGGCAGACATTTTCCCGCAGGGCTTCCCGAACGTCCGCCTCTGCGGGCTTCGACTCCTTTTCCAGCAAACCGTAGGCCGAGACGATGAAGCCGGGAATGCAGAACCCGCACTGGCAGGCCCCGTGCTCGGCGAAAGATCGCTGGAGGGGATGAGGATTCTCGGGCGATCCGATCCCCTCGATGGTGACCACCTCTGCGCCGTCGGCGATCCGCATGGTGGTCGTACAGGAGTTCACGGCCTCGCCGTTCAGGATGACCCGGCAGGAGCCGCAATAACCCTGCGTGCAACCGTTCTTCGAGCCGATCAGCCGGAGGTCGTCCCGGAGAACATCCATCAGAAGACGCTTGTTCCCCCCGGAAACGGTGACCTTTTTTCCGTTCACCTTGATGTGGAATTGCTTCGCGGGGTTCATTCGGACGAGATCCCCCCCTTGGGCCGCGATGGGCCCAATTGCTGTGGACATCCGAGGCAGTGCTGGCCAACGCCCATTTTCTCCCCTCGAATCCATACCTATTTTTACGCGCAATCGGGAAAAAGTCGAATCCAGTGGACGGGAACGGCCGCCGCAACATGTCATGCCGGGCGTCGTGAGAGATCCGCACCACCGGAAGCGCGTCCGGCGGTAAACCGCATGGATTGAAAGAATTGCGGGCTAAAAGGTTTCTCCGACCTCGCCGATTGCCTGATCAAACGCGTCCACGATGACATCCGCCTGTTTCGCGGTCAAAATCAGGGGCGGCGAGATCGTCAAAATATCCCCGACGTTTCGGAAAATCACACCCAATTCCTCCACCCGCGTCCGCACCCTTCCCCCGACCTTGCCGGGGTTGTCGAAAGGCTTCTTCGCGGCCCGGTCCCGGACGAGCTCGACCCGCGCCAGGAGGCCGAGACCGCGCACGTCCCCGACGATGGGATGCTTCTCCAGCTCCTTGAGGCGGTTCAACAGGTGCGCGCCGACCTTGGCGGCGTTCCCGGGCAGGTCCTCCTTCTCGACGATCGCCAGATTCGCCAGGGCCGCCGCCGCGGCCGCCGCGTGGCCACTGTAAGTGTTGCCGTGGCGGAAATCCTTTCCGTCCCCCGGGGTCCCCAGAAACGCCTGATAGATCTCTTCGGTGCACATCGTGGCGCCCATGGGGACGTATCCGCTCGTCAGCCCTTTGGCGAAGCACATGATGTCCGGCTGAATCCCGTACGTCCGGCTGCCGAACCAAGTCCCCGTCCGGCCGAAACCGGTGATGACCTCATCGGCAATGAAGAGGACATCGTTCGCGGTGCAGATCTCCCGGCATTTCTTCAGGTAGGTTTCGGGCGGGATGATGACGCCCGCGGCCCCCATAATGGGCTCGGCGATGAAGGCGGCCACGCTGTCCGCCCCCTCGAACGCGATGGCGGCGCGGAGCGCGTCCGCCGCCGCCTCGGAGACTTCCTCTTCCGACAAGCTCTCGCCGAAATCGTTTCTGTAGCAGTTGGGTTCGGGGATGTGGCGGAACCCGGGCAGCAGGGGCTCGAACTTGCGGCGGTTGGCCGTCATGCCGGACGCCGACAAGGCCCCGAACGTGACGCCGTGATAACCGTTTCTGCGGCCGATGACCTTGTACTTCCCCTCCTTCCCGAGGTTCTTCCAATACTGGCGCACCATCTTGAGGGCGGTCTCGACGGCCTCGGAGCCGCTGTCCGAATAGAACACCTTCCCCATCCCCTCGGGCGCGGCCAGGGCCTTGAGCCTCTCCCCCAGCTCGATGGCCGGTGGGTTCGAGTAACCCAGGAACATGCTGAAATAGGCCATCTTCTTCATCTGTTCATAGACGGCTTCGATCACCTCCTGACGGCCGTAACCGACGTTGACCAGCCAGAGGCTCGCGTGGGCGTCGAGGTACTTCTTGCCCGAGGCGTCGTAGAGGTAGGACCCCTCGGCCCGCTCAAAAATGAGCGGCCCGTTCTCCCGAACGGTCTCCATCTGGATGTAGGGGGTCCAAAGAGACAGGCGATGCGCCTGGTCCAGGTCTGTGAGCGTCCTTGTCATGTCGGCCGGCCTCCAATGACCAGATGTAGAAAAGAAGTCTTCGTTTCGAATTTTCAAAGAGGCCCGCTTCCGGCCCCCCGTCAGTCGATGGTCTCGCCCGTTGTGCGCTCCAACTCGGCGATGTGCCCCTGGAGGTCGAGGGTGATCGGCCCCGGACATGGAATCAGGCGGCCGTCCACCTCCGCGACGCCGTGGACACGGCTGAAGGAGGAAGTCAAAAAGGCCTCGTCCGCGGTGTAGAGATCGTAGAGCGTGAGGTCGGCCTCCTCCGCCGGGATCCCCTCCCAATCGGCGGTTTCCAAGACGGTCCGTCTCGTGATTCCATCCAGGATGCCCGTCTCTAACGGCGTCCTGATTATACCCTCTCTCACAATGAAGATGTTCTCCCCGGCCGCCTCCGCCACGAAACCCCGTGTGTCCAACAGGATGGCCTCGTCGTGGCCCGATTCGATCGCCTCGATGCGCGCCAGGACGTTGTTCAGATAGTTCAGGCTCTTCACGCGCGGCTCGAAGCACTCGGGCGGAACTTTTCGGACGCCCGCCGTCTTCAGCCTGAGACCCCGCCCCTGAACGTCGTAACTCGACCCCGTCTCGGCGGGGGGCGTCGGGTCATGCAGCAGGACGGCCAAGGTCGGGGTCTTGACCACCCGAGGGTCCAGGACGGGATAGCCCTCCCCCCGCGAGACAACGACGCGGATGTAGACATCCTCGACGCCCGAGCGGCGAACCGCTTCTTTGACGATCTCGGCGATTCGGTCTTTGGACTCGGGGAGATCGAGACGAAGCGCCCGTGCGGAACGCTCCAATCGGTCGAGGTGGTCCCGGAGCTTGAAGAGCCGGCCGTCCCGGGCGGTCAGACTCTCGAAGACGCCGTCGCCATAGAGAAAGCCGTGGTCGAAAGCGGAGACCTTGGCCTCGGCCGCATCGACGAACTCACCGTTGACGTAGCAAATGAGCGACATGGACAATTGGTCCATCCTTGTTATCCAGATTCAAGGTCCGAGCCTACTCTTGGATCACCCATTACTCCTCTTTCTCACATATGCCAAACCAAAGCAGAAACTCGGGCGTAGCAAGGGGCGGCGGGGGGTCGATGTCCGATAGCGGGTCCACCCGTTCCCGAGAGCGGCCACTTATCGGGCTTTCCCGCCCCCCAGCAGCCTTCCGAAGCCTTCGACCGGCCCGCTGGTACCCAGGGCGTTCAGCGCCTTGTGGAGGATGGGGTTGAACTGCGTGAGGACGGGGACGGCGAATTCCGCCTCCAGCTTTTCGATCGTGTCCGAGGCCCCGTGCCAGACGGGGCAGGAAAGGTAGATGGCCTCCGCGCCGGGCGCCGCCAGGAAGACCTCTTTTCCCTTCTCGTAGGGGGTGTCCTCCCGGAGAGCGTGGATTTCCCCGTGGCTGTTGGTGTGGTAGCCGGAGATGGCCGTGACCTCCAGTCCCGCCGCCTCCAGGTAGCCCCGGATATGCTCGTTCTGGTCGTCGCGGTGAGGGGTCCCCACTGCGACCTTCTTGACCCCCATGTCCTCGAGGGTCTCTGTCACGGCCGTCATGGCGGTCGTTGCGGATTTTCCGGTGGCCTCTTCAATCGACCTTTCCAGCTCCTTTGTCCAGCGGGGACCCATCGCCGCCTGGATCAGGTCTCCCGTGACGGCGAAGAAATCGGGCGCCTGGTATCGCTGGAGCTGGAGGACGTCCGCGATCACGCTGTCTCGCTGCCCCTTGAAGTCTTCCACGTCGAACCGTCCGGGGTGGAGCATCTTCAGCGCCCACGATGTGGTGTAGATGATCAGGTTGATGTCCGCGGGGACCATCCGGAAGAAATCCTGATAGGTTTTGTCCACGGTGCCCGGCGTCACCCAGCCGATGGTCGCCTTCCAATCGTCGGTCCAGCCTCTCATGGCTTCTCTCCTTCTCTGGGATCTTCAAAGGTGTTGGATGGGTTGAGCGTCACTTCCCCCCAACATACCAGCGAGAAATGCGTTCATGACTTCTCCCTGCTCTGCAACCGCTGTCAGCATCATGACCGGAATGTCTTTGAGGGTCTCGTCCGTCCGAATTCTTTTCAGCATGTCCAGGTCGTTCATGACCGGCATTCGCCAATCCGCCGGGATCACGTCCACGGTTGTCCTGTCAAGGTTTGTCACCGACATCCCCCGTCAACCTTCTCCCTCAACGGCGCCGACGAGCCCTGCGGGAGGCGAGACCCGCTGCCACAAATAGAGCCCGACGAGGATGAGGATGCCCACCCCGTCCGTCCAGAGGGAGCCGTGGAGAAGCGCCAGCGCCCCGAGGAGCAGAAGCCCCCGCTGCCCAGGTGTCGCAGGGCGGATGTAGTAGCCGGCCGTGAACGTGGCGAGACAGACAATCCCCAGCATGGCCGTCAGGACGGACCAGACAATCCCGCCGGCGCTCCCCGCCAGAAGCAGGGAATTGTTGTACACGAAAAAGTAGGGTACGAGAAAACCGGCGAGCGAATATCGGAAGGCCAGCCAGCCCGTCTTCCAGGGATCGCTCCCGGCGATGGGGGCCGCGGCGTAGGCGGCCAGGGCCACCGGCGGCGTCACGTTGCAGACAATCGCGAAGAAGAAGACGAACATGTGCGTGGCCATCGGGTTGACGCCCATTTCCTGAAGGGCCGGCGCGCCCAGGGTGGCGACGATGATATAAGCCCCCACGGTGGGCATCCCCATCCCGAGGATCAGGGAGGCAATCATCGTGAAGAACAGCGCCGCCAGAAGGTTCCCGCCGGAAAGGAGCTGGATGAGGTCGTTGAGCCGCAGACCCAGGCCGGAGATCACGATGAACGAGACGACGATTCCCGCGGCGGCCCCCGTAACGCCGACGGAGACGACGCCGCGGCCCGCGCGATCCAGGGCGTGGAGGAATTTTCTCGGTGTGATCCGGCTCTCCCGTCGAAAGGCCGTCACCACCAGGACGATGATGATCGCCCAGAACCCCGCCATGAGCGCGGTGTATCCCCGGACCAAGAAAAACACGATCGCGGCGACCGGGAGAAAGAGAAACCAGCCCTCCTTCAATACCGCACCAACCCGGGGCAATTCGGATTTCGGAAGTCCCTTGAGGCCCAGGCGAAGGCAGAGGAAGTGGACCACCATCCCCACCGAGAAGAAGTACAGGAGCGCCGGAATGATGGCGGCCCTCATCACCTCCAGGTACGGCACACCCAAAATGGCCGCGATGACGAAGGCGGACGCCCCCATGATGGGGGGCATGATTTGCCCCCCGGTCGAGGCCGCGGCCTCAACGCCCCCGGCCATCTCCCCGCGGTACCCCATCCGCTTCATCATCGGGATGGTGAACGAGCCGGTCGTGACCACGTTGGCCGCGGAGCTTCCCGAAAGGGCGCCGATCATCGTGCTCGACACCACCGCCACCTTGGCGGGGCCGCCCGAGAAGTGTCCCGCAAGCGCGTTGGACAGGTTGATGAAGAAGTTGACCGCCCCCGTCTCTTCGAGGAAGGAGGAAAAGATGACGAAGATGATGATGAAGGTCGAGAACACACCGATGATGAGACCGTACAGGCCGTCCGTCGCCATGAAGTTCAGGGTGATGATTTCTTCCACCGAGTAGCCGCCGTGGGCGATGGCCGTGGGAAAGTACCGGCCGAACATGGAGTAGAAGAAGAAAAACAAGGTGAGAGTCACCATGGCCCATCCCACGGCCCTCCGGGTGGCCTCCAGGACCAGAAGCAAGAGCGTTCCGCCCAGCCACAGGTCCAAATACGTCGCCGCTCCCGCCCGGATCAGGATGTCGTCGCTGTTCGTAGCGCTGTAATACCCGATGACGACGACCAGAGCCAGGCAGAGGAGGTCCACGCCCAGGAACCAGCGGTTGTCGGGGGCCCTTTTGCTGAGGGGGTAAATCAGGAAGACCAGCAGCAGGATGAACGAAACGTCCAGGGAACGCTGAAAATAGGCCTCGAACACGCCGAAGTACGCCGTGTAGAGGTGAAAAAGCATGAAGACGATGGCCACCCAGGTAGCCGTGCGGTTCCACCAGGATGCGCCCCGCTTCTTCGGGGGCTCCAATGCCTCGTCCGCCAAGATCGGCCTCCCGCGGAAAAGGGGGGTTCCCTTTTCTGACGAACGCCGGGGAGACCCTCTGGCCTCCCCGGCGAATCGGATTTCCCAATTGTGCGCGATGCCCTACTCGGATCGAACGGAGATCCCCTTCTCCTTGAAGTAACGGGCCGCGCCGCGGTGGAAGGGGATGGGGACGCCGCTTGTGGCGGTCTTCCAGCTCATCTTTCTCAACCAGGCGAGCTTCTGGAAGGGCTTGGGGGTCTCGTAGATGGCCTTAGTGATCTTGTAGACCAGGCCGTCCGGCAGCTTGGAACTCGCGACGAGCATATTGTTGTCGGAAATGGTCCAGGCGTCTTCGATCTGCCCCTTGTAAATCCCCTTCGCGACCTTGACGGCGACATAGCCGGGGAAGTCGCTCACAAGCTTATCGGCAACCGCCTTCTTCATGCCCAGAACCCGGACCGGGAATGAGGTCTGAAGCTGCATGATGAGGGGGTTGGGGATGGACTGGGCCAACTGGATCACGTCCACCTGCCGGTCCTTCATGAGGAGAACGGCATCGCTCCAACCCACGTGGTGGACCTTTCCGCCGGACTTGCGGATCTTCTCGAAGCTGAGCCCGTGGGCCGCAAGCATCCGCGCATAGGCCTGGGTAGAGCCCCAGCCCTTCTTTCCCGCGGAGGTCCGTTTCCCCTTGATGTCGTAGAAGGTCTTAATGGAACTCTTGGCGGGCACGGTGATCGAAAAGACGGAATCCATATAGATCCCGATCGCACGGAAGTTCCGGTTGGGCTTCTTGAAAGCGCCCCTTCCGTTCCAGGCCTCGCCCGAAACACCCGTGTAGGTGAACCCCATCTGGACTTTACCGCTCTGGATGTTGCGGACGTTGGTGATGGCTCCCCCCGTCGTCACGGTGGAGATCACGCCGGGGATCTTGGCGTTGATGACGCTGGCGGTGATGGCCATGGTGGGGAACCACGAACCGCCCAGACTGGACGCGCCGATCTTCAGAAACGTCCTCTCCGCGGCGAGGGCGCCCGTCCCGGAAAAGCCGGTTAACCCCAGAAAACCTAAAACCAGCAAAACGGTCATGATCTTTCGGTGCATTGTGACATCCTCCCTTTTCCGTCCCCCTCGAGAGCGAGCGGCCTTCCCCGACCGATGGAGAAGCAATTCCCCTTTTGGCTCTGGTAGAGATAGAATATGCACAATACTAACCTACTGTGATTAGCGGTTCAACCACCACCTTCCGAACCAGCGGATACGGCTATCGTTCATCCGAGAGGATTCGGCGACTGGAGGAGGGGTTCGTGTCTGCCGCCGCAACCCAAGACCTGAGGGGCTTCCTTCGTGGAATCGAAGAACGGAACCCTGCTGACCTGCTCCGGATCCGGGAGCCCGTGTCGAACCGGTTCGAGATGACGGCCGTGGCCCTCGAGATCGAGCGCCGGGGAAATTCCCCCATCCTGTGGTTCGAGAAAGTCGAGGGAACGGAGTTCCCCGTGGTGGCCAACGTCTACGGGACGAGGAAGCGCTTCGCCCAAATCCTCTGCGTCCCGGAGGAAGAGTTGCTAGACGCCTGGGTCCGGCGGGACCGGAACCCGGTCCCCCCGAAAATGCTGGAGTCCGGGCCGATCCTCGATTCCGTTCAGACGGGAGAGGACGTGGATCTTTCCCGGCTGCCGCTCATCACACACTTCCACGAGGACGCGGGGCCCTACTTCACGGCGGGAGTCATCGTGGCCAAGGACCCGGACACCGGCGTGCGCAACGGCTCCTTTCACCGCCTTCAGGTCAAGGGCCGGGACCGCCTGGGGACGAGCCTCCACAGCCGCAGGCACCTCTGGTCTCTCCAGCAGCGGATCGAGGCGCGGGGCGAGCCCCTGGAGATCGCCGTCGTCATCGGCGCCCATCCCCTGTTCTACTTCGGTGCGGGCCTATGGAAGGGGCCGATCCAGGCCGACGAGTACGACGTGGCGGGCTCGTTCCTGGGGGAACCCCTGGAGGTCGTCCGCTGCCGGACGGTGGACCTGGAAGTCCCGGCCCGCGCCGAGGTCGTCCTAGAGGGGCGCATCGTCCCCGGCGTCCGGGAGCCCGAGGGCCCCTTCGCCGAATTCACGGGCTATGCCTCCCACGCCTCGACGAATCACGTCATCGAAGTGACAGGTGTGCTGCACCGGCGCGATGCGCTGTTCCAGGACGTCGTGTCCGGAAATGCGGCCGAGCACACGGGCCTTCTTCGGGTTCCGGGCGAATGCCGGATCTATCAAGCCCTGAAGGGCATCCTCCCCGGTGTCCGCGCGGTGAGTTATCCGCCCTCCGGCGCCTGCCGGTTCCACTGTTACATCTCCATGAAGAA
This sequence comes from Nitrospinota bacterium, assembly GCA_030740135.1. Next base: position 6,042 of record JASLXW010000008.1, on the reverse strand, counting down.
GACGGCCGAAGGGCAGGCCAAGAGCGCCATCTTCGCGGCCATGGGGGAAGATTTGAGCCTGAAGTGGGTCGTGGTGGTGGACGATGACGTGGACGTCTACAACGAGGAGGAGGTCATGTGGGCGGTCGCCACGCGGATGCAGGCCGACCGGGGGGTCTTCGTGGTTCCGCACGCCATGGGGGCCATCCTGGACCCCTCGAGCCGCAACGGCCTCACGGCGAAGGTCGGGATCGACGCCACCGCCCCGCTCGACGGCTGGACCGCGGAACGTTGCACCGTTCCGGAGGACGCCCTGCGGATGGTCCGGAAAAAGTTGAAGGCATGGATTCGCTGAGGCCGGGTTATTGAGTGCTGTATTATTAATGACCTATCGCTGAAGACTTCATGGGGTTGTCCCCTCTGTCCACGGGTCTTCCGCCGGCAACAGAAGCGCCGGTCCTGGGGTGGGCGCCCCACCGGGCCGATCCTGCAACCCTTGCTCCATGCCCTGCTGCGCGCCTCCTCCAAACAAGAGCGCAGGCAATCCTCCGGTCATCGAGCGAGGGAACGTAGACCGTCTACCCTCCCTCTTGATTTGCGCACAGCTTCATTTCCATTTCTCCCGAATCCGACTGCGGCCCCTATATCGCGCACCAGCCGTCGTCCACGATGAGGTCGAGGCCGTGGACGGCCCGGGCGTCGTCGGAGGCCAGGAAGACGGCCGCTCCCGCTATCTCTTCCGTGGAGATGTACGCCCGGTTGGTCGGTGTGAAAGACTCCAACATCTTCACGAACCCGGCGTTGTCCTGAAGATGCTGATTCAGCGGGGTCGCCGTGTTGCCCGGGGAGATGGCGTTGACGTTGATCCCGAATTGCGAGATTTCGGCCGCCAGGGCCTTGGTGATGAGGAGCACGCCGCCCTTGCTGGCGCAATAGGGCACCGAGTTCGGGAAGGCGACGCTCCCGGCGATGGAGGCCACGAAGATGATCTTCCCGCACCGTTTCTCCTTCATGATGGGCACGACCGCCTGGGCCGTCAGAAAGGCGCCTTTCAGGTTGATGTCGATCATCGTGTCCCACTCTTCTTCGGTGTACTCCTCGATGACCTTGTTGATCATCCGGCCGGCGTTGCTGACGAGGATGTCCACCGTCCCGAATTCCTTCACGACGCCTTCGACCAAGGATTCGACATCGGACTTCTTCGAGACGTCGCACCGCATGGCCACGGCCGTTCCGCCGCCGGACGCGATCTTCTCCGCAACCCGCTGTCCAAGCTCCGGCCTGCCGTGATTCACGACGACGACCTTCGCGCCCTCCCGGGCGTACGCCTCACAGATAGCCTCGCCGATCCCCTGAGAACCGCCGGTCACAATGGCCACTTTGTCTTTCAGCTTCATATTCAAGCCCCTCTTTGTAAGCGGGGGGCGCTTTTTGAAAGGCGCCCCCCCGCACCCCCCCGCAAAACTGTCGTTTGGCGATAACGTGTGTCGCCTAAGGGCGCCCCACGTTATCGCAAGAAACAGACATGTTGGCCCCAAACAACCCGATCAGCCAAACTCACCCCCACCCCAGTAAGGCCAAGCCACAGGCTTGGCCGCCAAAAGTTTTTCAGGGGGTGTCCAGGGGGGCGGTTTTTCAAAAAAGCCCCCCTGGAAGTGTGTCTTTTAATGCCGTTGAAGTCCATCAACTCCCCCCGTCCTCGTCCTGCTCCAGTGTTTTTCGAAGCTCGGCCGTGGCCACCGGGTCGATCTTTCCTTCTTCGTCGAAAACCACGCCGTAGACCTCGCGGGCGCGCTCCCGGGTGATCCAGCCCTCTTCCACGTCGTGCTCAACCTTCTCCGGCGGCCGTTCATGGGGAGGGCCGTAGCCGCCCCCGCCGGCGGTGTATGAGATCACCGTCTCGTCCGGCGCCAAGATGATGTTGGCGCAGGCCGGCAGCTCATGGATCACCCCGTCGGGCGTCCGTCGGTAGTTCCGGATCTTGGCCCCGTCCCCGCCCCCCAGCGTGCCTTTGGCGTTGTTGACGGCGCCGTCGGCGATATAGGCCACTTCGAGCTTTCCTCCGCCCACCGGCCCGTATTCACAGAGCCCCGCCGGCGCGCCCGTCATCCGGCCCGCCCCTTCGGTGTCGGGCACGAGACGCCGCGTCTTCACAAGAATCGGGAAGTGAAGCTCATCCAGCTCCACGCTGTCGATGAAGCATAGGCCCGAATTCCCGGCATGGCAGATCGTCAGCCAGGCGTCCGTCTTCGCCGCGCCCGCGCCCCCGGTGTCCAGCATGAAGATTTGGTTGACGAACGGGGCGTTGTCGCTCCGGGGATCGAAGCCCGAGATGACCCCCATCGATGCGGGGAAAAAGGGGCCGCACTCCGCCAGGCCGAGCCCGTCCTGGATCATCGAGAACGCCCGCTGGACCGGGTTGGTCACCCGGTCGGCCAGGTTCGTGGTCGCGACGGACATGCTGGTCGGATGCTTCCCGCCCCCGGCGACGCATCCCTCGCGGATGTGGACCCGGATGCGGCGGAAGCTGCCCGCGTTGGTCGGGACCTCGTCCTCGATGCTGTTGAAGACGGCGATCATGGCGGCCGTTCGCGCGCAGGCCTCGCTGAGGTTGAGCCCGCAGGGCATGGTGTCCGGGTTGTCGGTGAGGTCCACGTCGATCAGGGCGTTCTCGCTGTCGACCTTCACCTTCACCTGAATCGGGATTCCCTCGGGCGGGGTGCCGGGCACCGGGTCGTGAACGCTGACGGCGGCGGCCTCACCGCTCGGCAGCTTCCGGACGGCGGAAACCATGACCTTCTCGCTGTAGTCGAACCACTCGGCCGCGAAGGCGTGAAGGGTCTCCCAGCCGTACTCCTCCGCCATCGCCAGGACCTCGCGCTCGCCGATCCGCGCCGCGCCCACCATGGCCAGAAAATCGCCCCGCCACTGCGCGGGCACCCGGATGCGCATCTCGCACATCCGGACGATATCGGTGATCTCCTCGTAGTCCTCCTCCACCTTGACCGCCGGAAAGATGAGCGCGCCCTCCTCATAGACGTCGCGCGCGTGGCCCATGTAGGTGGTCGGCTTGGAGTTGCCGCAGTCCGCCTGGTGCGCCTTCACCCAGACGGTGAAGTGGTGCGCCCCCTTCTCGTCGATGACCGGGACGAGGATGGTGTGGTCCGCCGGGTGGGAACAGCCGTGGTAGGGCGAGTTGTGCAGGAAGGCGTCCCCCCGATTCAAATCGGGATGGATGTCCATCATCGCCCGGGCCATGAGGTCCGCGCCGCTCAGGACGTGAATGGGAAGGGTCTCGGCGCCGGTGAGGAGCTCGCAGTCCCGCGTGACGATGCTGGTCGAGAAGTCCTTCGCGACGTTGAGAACCCCCGACCGTCCGGTGCGGAACAGGGTATTGGCCATCTTCGTCGTCACGGCGTCGAACCGCTTGCTCAGGACGGCCAGCGTGACCGGATCGATCCTCGCGCGCCTTCCGCGCCGCACCCGGGGCCTCGGCGTCTTTTTCGCCATCCGTGCTTTCGGCATGCCTTACACCTTTCGGGATTCTTCCACCAGCGCGTCTCGCGAGCGCCTTGACCGATTGAAATCCGCGTTGTCCATCCCGGCCGGGCAAGATGCCCGGCCTACCCATCGGTGGAAAAACAGTCTTCCCAACCAGTAGGGCGGGCATCCTGCCCGCCATCCATGCTCAGGCGGTGGGCCTTTCACATCCTCATTCCCTTAAGGCGTGATGACCAGCGTCCCGCTCTTCTTGCGGACCACCTTCGCGCCGGGGTCGATGACGACGGTCGTGAAGGGGGACTCGATGATCGCGGGCCCGCGAAGGGAAACGTTTCGCTTCATCGTCTCGAACGACTCGACGCGGGCCTTCACCGAGCCCCCTTCGCTGAAATAGGCCCGGCGCGAAGAAGGGACTTTGACGTCGAAGGCCTTCTCATGGCCGAGCCGCCCCAAATCCCCTTTGCGCAACCCGCAGCGCGCCTCGGCCCGCCAGCCGACGAACTCCACCTCCGAGCCGGGATCCCGGAAGGCGAACACCTCCTCGTGCACCCGGTCGAATTCCCCCCGCGCGCGGGCGACGTCCGCCTTCGACCGGAAACACCGGATCGAAAGGGGCAGGTCGATTTCCCAAATCTGATGGCGGTACCGCGCCTCGGCGTACAGGTCGATGGCGTGATCGACCGCGCCCTTCCCCGCGCTTTTGATGAAAACCCGACACTTCTCCAGCAGGGTTTTCAAAACACCGTTCACGCCGCTAAAGTCGAAGTTGTCCGTGGCCGAATAATAGAGCGCCCGGTGATCGGCCCGAAGGTCGGACATGAGGGCTCCGGCCGCGGACAGGGCCGCACCCACCTCGGGGATGACCAGCGTCTTGCACCCCAGCCGCCGGGCGATGGCCACCGAGTTGAGCCCCGCCGCGCCCCCGCCCCCGACGAGGACGGCGCCGCGCGGGTCGATCCCTTGGTTGATGGTGATCTCCTCGATGGCGCTCACCATGTTTTCCGTGGCAAGGCGGAGAATGGCCGAGGCGGCTTCCGGAAGGCCCAGGCCCAGGGGCGCGCCCACGTCCCGTTCGATGGCTTCGGCGGCCCGCGCCGCCTCCAGCCTCATCGTCCCCCCCAGGAAGAAGGCCGGGTCGATGTACCCCAGCACGAGGGCGGCGTCCGTGACGGTGGGACGCCTTCCCCCCTTGCCGTAGCAGGCCGGCCCCGGCACCGCGCCCGCGCTGGCGGGCCCCACGTGCAACAACCCCCCTTCATCCACCCGGGCGATGCTCCCCCCGCCCGCGCCGATGCTCCGCACGTCCACGGAGGGGAACCCGACGATGTGGCCCCGGTAGCGCTGCCCCAGCCAGGTCTCCGGCGTCGTGGGAATGGCGTCTCTGCGGACCAGGCTGATGTCGAACGTCGTCCCCCCCGTATCCGCCACGATTGCGGTGTCGGCGGCGGCGGCGGCCCAGGCGTAGTGGCGCCCCGCGATGGGGGCCATGGACGGGCCGGACCCGATGGCGTGAATGGGGGCCTTGGCCATCTCGTCCGCGTCCATCACCCCGCCCCGCGAGGTCAAGATCAGAAGCCGGCCCTCGAACCCCGCCGCCCTCAACCGGGTCGACAGCCCGATGAGATAACGCGACATGAGCGGCTTGAGAGAGGCGTCCATGCAGGCCGAGGAGGCGCGACGGTATTCGCGCAGGATCGGATTGAGGACGTGAGAAAGCGTCACGGGGACGCCCGGAAGATGCGTTTCCAAGAGGCGGCCGACGCGCTCCTCGTGGTCCGGATTGACGGTGGACCAGAGAAGGGACACCGCCACGGCCTCCACCTCCAGGGCCCGCAACCGGCCGATGACGTCGATCACCGCTTTCTCGTCAAACGGCTCGACGACCCGGCCGTCGGAGGCGATGCGCCCGGGGACCTCGAACGTCAACGCGCGGGGGACGTAGGGTTTCGGAAAGGGAACGGAGAAATTAAATGGCTCGATTCGTCCCCCTTCGCGCAGGACCAGGACGTCGGGATGACCCTCCGTTGTGAGGAATGCGGTTCGGGCGGCGGCGCCGGTGATGACGGCGTTGATGGCGTGCGTGGTGCCGTGGATGAAGAGGTCTCCGCCTGAGAGCAGGTCCTCAGGGGTGCTCGACATGCTCTCGGCCGCGGCGCGGACGGCGTCCAGGATGCCCTCCACCGGGTCATGCGGGGTGGTGGGGGCCTTGAACATGTGGAGGGCGCCCCGGTCGTCTTCGAGAACCAGGTCGGTGAAGGTGCCGCCGGTGTCCACGGCGAATCGCACGGATCACATCCTCTCCTCAACCGGCTTCATGACGCCCGGCCGAGCGATCCGGTTCTTCCCAAGAGCGCCCCCGAACGTCCGGTTTGTACGCGTCTCAGTATCAACCGGTCCGAAATCAGATCGACTCTTAGGAACAGGCGTTGCCTGGAAAATTCAAATCCAAATCTTCGCGTATCTGAAATAGCGGGTCAAGGGGGGGGGGGGGGGGGGGATACCCCATTGCGGACAACCCCCCACCGAAAAAATGCCCAAAAGGAAACACCTGCGGGGGGGCCG